>CATPAV010000164.1 GCA_955652245.1 uncultured Candidatus Udaeobacter sp.
ACCTCAGCGCTCCTGCTCCTGCTTACTTGCGCGTTTGGAAAGATCAACACTCCGCTTCACGTGGGATTGCATGTTAACCTGATCCTTATCATCTCCGCAGTAAGCTGCATTACGCTTGCCCACGTCTTGTACTACGTCGCCATCCGTGAGATCGGCGTTGCACTTGCGCAAACGCTCCAACTGCTCTGCCCTGCCGGCGCCCTGGCGCTCTCCGCCTGGATTTATGGAGAGCGTCTCACTCACACGCAGCTGTGGAGCGCCGCCATTCTCCTCTTTGGCGCATTCCTGGCGATGAGAGTCAAACCGGCGGCAGCAATTGAATCCGCCGAAAATCTGTAGGGCTTTTTCAGCTTCACTCAGCATCGAGCATGTGGCATCGATACGATTTGCCGACATAAAAATGAATCTGAAAGCCTACCTCAGGTCCCATCAAAAACAGATCGACCGCGCGCTCGATCGATATTTACCGAAAGCGACTGTCAAACCGGCGACGCTTCACAAGGCGATGCGCTACAGTCTTTTCGCCGGAGGCAAGCGATTGCGCCCGATCCTTTGTCTCGCGGCGGCGGAAGCTTGCCATGGCAAGATCGAGAATGCTCTTCCGCTGGCCTGCGCGCTCGAATGCATCCACACGTATTCGCTCGTGCATGATGACCTCCCGAGCATGGATAACGATGATTTCCGCCGCGGCCGTCCCACGTGTCATAAAGTTTTCGGCGACGGGATCGCAGTGCTCGCCGGGGACTCGCTGTTGACGATCGCGTTTGAGATTGTTTCAAAGGCGAAACCGGCGCCGCGTTACGATATTTCGATCTTGCTCGGTGAAGTTGCAATTGCAGCTGGAAGTCAAAGACTCATCGCCGGCCAAGTCGCCGACCTCGAAGCCGAGGGTAGAAAGGTTAATCGCAGGCAGTTACGCTACATTCACGAAAACAAAACCGCAGCGATCCTCACAACGTCAGTGCGGCTCGGCGCAATGAGCGCGAATGCAGAACCCAAAAAACTCCGGGCCATCACAAATTTCGGACGCGGGCTCGGACTCGCCTTTCAGGTGATCGACGATATTCTCGATGTGACTCAAACCTCGGAAATGTTAGGGAAAAGTGCCGGCAAAGATATCGCGGCGAAGAAAGCGACCTACCCCGCTGTGATTGGTCTGGAAAAATCTCGCGCTGAAGCCAGGCGACTCACGCGCCAGGCACACGATGCCCTATCGGCAATCCGCAGCGACGACGCCGAACCACTGCATTGCCTCGCCAATTATCTCCTCGAACGCGAGTACTGAATCACGCGAGCGCCAGATTCGGATCGATCTCCTCTGTTACTTTCGATTCGAATTCGGCTTGCAATCGTAATGACGCGGTAAATGCAATCATCGCCGCGTTGTCCGTACAGAGCCATGGCTCCGCGCTTTTAAATTCAAATCCCTTGCGTGCGCATGCCGCGCCTAATTGCCACCTCAAATCCTGGTTACAACTCACGCCCCCGCTCACCGTCACAAGATCGACATTGTACTTTCGCGCTGCTGCAATCGTCTTGCGCACTAATATATCGACAATCGCCTGTTGGAATGACGCGCAAAGATCGGGGAGAAAGTCGCCATGCAATTTCGGAAATAAATAGCGCACCGCGGTTTTCAAACCGCTGAAACTGAAATTTTCCGAGTCGAGCATGCTGCGCGGGAGATTAAACCGGGCCGGATCACCGCCTCGGGCGCGCTTTTCAATTTCCGGGCCGCCGGGGTAACCGAGCCCCAACATCTTGGCGACTTTGTCGAATGCTTCGCCGGCCGCGTCATCGACCGTGCGCCCAATCAACTCGTAACCGGCCAGCCCATGCACTCGAATCAACATCGTGTGTCCGCCGCTCACAATGAGCGAAACGTTCGGTTTCACTTCACCGTCGCTAAAAAATGGCGAGAGCAGATGTCCTTCGAGATGATTGATCGCGAGGTACGGTTTGCCGAAGCCGGTGGCCAGCCCTTTGGCAATTGAGACGCCGATCATCAATGAGCTGGCAAGCCCCGGCCCGCTGGTCGCGGCAAAAGCGTCCACGTTTGATATGTCGATCTTGCCACTGCATGCCACGCGCTCGAGCAAGCGCGGCGCCTGGATAAGGTGATTGCGCGAAGCAACCTCGGGCACGATTCCCCCATATTTTTCATGCTCGGCTATTTGTGAGGCGATTTCGCTCGCCAGCAATTCACGTCCGCGCAAGATCGCAACGGCGGTCTCATCGCACGAGGTTTCGAGCGCGAGGATTGTTTTCACCGAGCAAATGTAGCGGCAGTTCTGCCAACCGCCGAAATGCAAGCGCTTGGCACAAGCGCTTCTACAACTATTTCTTCACCGCATCCGCTTTCGGCGCGTTTTGCTGTGCGTAAATCATGACACCCTTCAGCGCGTCGATCGCCCGTAACATCTGTGGATCTTTCGTCTTGATGATGTTTTTCTCTTCGTCCGGTTTCACGCTTTCGGCATTGCGTAACGTGAAGAGGGTGCGCTCCTGCTCTGCCGTCATCGGAACGCGAATATTTGGCGTGACACCGTTTCCCTGAATGACCTGCTTGCTCGGCGTGTAGTATTTCGCTGTGGTAAAGCGCACCGCGGAGCCGTCTGGTAACTGCATGACATTCTGCACGGAACCTTTTCCAAACGTTGTTTCGCCGACGAGGATGGCGCGATGCAAATCCTTGAGTGCTCCGGAAACGATCTCCGCGCCGCTCGCACTGCCCTCGTTAATCAGGAGCGCCATGGGAAAAGGCGGACGCTCTTTTCTCGCCCCAGAAGTCGAGTAATCGTGCTGTTGAGAAGCAACGCGGCCCTGGGTCGAGACCACTTTTGTATTGGGCGGCAAAAATTGAGCACAGACATC
>CATPAV010000165.1 GCA_955652245.1 uncultured Candidatus Udaeobacter sp.
AGGCCTTGATAATCCCTTGCGCATCCAGCCGGCGCTCGCAGGCGCTCTTGTTTCAAATCTTGATGTCGATCCGGAATATATAGCGGCGATCGAAGCTGCGTTGGGTCAAAACGTGCAAGCGATCGTTCTGCAAGACGTTGACTTGGTGCCTGAAATCATAGCGACGTTAAAAGAAAAGAAACTCGGCCCCGCGGCATTGGCGATTCCGAAGTTTTCCAGTTCGTCCGCGCGAACTGACGCAGCGCTTCCGCGATCTGCCCTCGCCTGGGCAATCGAAAAAGTGAAAGCGCCAGATTCACTTGCGCCACTTGTGACGCGACTCCTTCATAATGTCGCAATCTTCCGCAGTCTCGATGAAGCCCTGGCCTTCAAAAAAAATGGAACCGACTTGGCGGCCGCAACGCTTGCCGGTGAATTTGTTTCATCCGAGGGAGTTCTTTTTGGCGGCAGCCGTGACGCGTCGGCCGATTCGGTGCTCGAGCGCAAAGCGCGGATCTCTGCCCTAAGCGTGGAACACTCCCGTATCAGCCAGGAACGTGACGCGTTGCTCCGCGAGCGTGACGATGCAAGTACGCGACTAGAAAATACAAGGCGCGATTTCGAAGAAATCCGGGCTCAGCACGAGGTTGCCGATCGAGAGCAATCCGCTTCCAAAAACAAAATTCTCTTCCTCGAACGGGAATCACACGAAGCCGAACAAAAGATCGAAAACCTCCGCTCGGAGCAATCAACGCTTGCGCAACAAATCGAAGTCGCTGACGAGCGTATTACAAAGTTGGAGCAGGAATTAACAGCCGAGCGCGCGCAGCTGGAATCGCAACAGGCGCAACAGCGTGCGATCGAAGCGGCCCGGGAAAAAGCAGCGGCCAGCGCAGAAGAAGCGTCTCACCAATTAAATGAGCTTCGTCTTGCGCTCGCCACTGAGCGGCAGCGGTACGAAAACCTTGTCGCACGACGCCAGCCGATGACTGACCGCGAAACTGAATTGTCGGACATGATCGCTGCTCGCCAGGCGGAGATCGCCAATTTCGAAAACCGGCTCGAATCGCAAGCAAACGAATCGACGAATGCGGAGGCAGCAATTCAAAAACAAACCGCTCAACGCGCCGAGTTGGAAGCAACCGTTGCCACATTTGCCAGTCGGCGGACGGAATGCTTATCGACAACGAATGAAATGGAGACACACCTGCGCGCTCTGCGAAACTCGTTGAGTGAGCTGCACGATTCGCGGTCGAAACATCAGGTTCGCGAGACGCAGTTGCAGTTACAAATCGACAATCTGGCCGAACATATTTCTCGCCGTTATCAGCTCGACCTTCGCGAGTCAGCGCCCGATCAGGCCGCATTCGAGAAAACGTTGCGCGCGCAATTAAAACGGCGACAAGGCGGATCGAGCGCGCCATCGCTCGATGCTAGTATTAGCAGCGAGGCCATCGCGACTGCAGAAGCGATCGATGTCGATCTTAGCGAAACCTACCTCCAAAAATTAATCGGGGAGCTCACCGCCCAGCTCGATAACATGGGCCCAGTCAACCTGGATGCCGTCCATGAGTACGACGAGCTCGAAGAACGTTACCGTTTTCTCGAAAGTCAAAACGATGACCTCACAACGTCTCGGCGGGAGTTGCTTGACGTCATCGCCCAGATCAATGCGACGACAAAAAAATTGTTCGCCGAGACCTTCACCCAGGTGCGGGCAAACTTCCGCGAAATGTTTGCCGAGCTTTTCGGCGGCGGACGCGCGGATTTGTCCCTCTTCGATGAGAACGATCCGCTCAACTGCGGGATCGAGATCAGCGCCAAGCCGCCGGGGAAACAACTGCAAAGCATTTCGTTGCTAAGCGGCGGCGAGCGGGCCATGACAGCCGTCGCATTGCTGTTCGCGATTTACATGGTGCGACCGAGCCCTTTCTGCATTCTCGACGAAGTGGATGCGCCGCTCGATGAAGGGAACATCAACTGCTTCATCCGCGTGCTCGAGCGATTCGTTGCGCAGAGCCAGTTCATTATCATGACCCACAACAAGCGCACCATTGCAAAAGCGGATGTGCTTTACGGCGTGACCATGGAAGAGCGCGGGGTAAGCAAGCTCGTTGGAATGAAGCTAACGCCGCCACGTGAAGCTTCGACCGAAGTGAGGTCGAACGGAAACGAGCAGGACCCAACGCAACGCCGCTTTCCACTCGCAGAGTCAGAGACTAAGCGCAGTTTGCTCGCTACGCGCTGAGGTGGACCGGCCGCTCCGCTGGCGATAATTCTGGGTAGGACTTCGCCGAAACACAAAAAAATTTGCGCGCGCTTGTCGATCTTGGGTAAAATTCCCGGATGCTTCAGACCGCGCCGCGCCGCAAAAAATCTACAGCGTCAAAAGCGGCGCCGCATGAACGTTTCCTCGAAGCGTTTCGCTGGATGCTGCTCGCGCGCACACTCGAAGAGAAACTCGTCAGTCTCTATCGTGGCGGTTTGATCACAGGTGGAGTCTATGTTGGCCGCGGTCAGGAGGCGGTTAGCGTAGCCTGCGGTTTATTTTTGCAAAAGGGCGACATCTTTGCGCCGCTGATTCGCGATCAAGCAGGCCGCTCCGCATTCGGCGAACCGCTTGTTGATGTCACGCGCACTTATCTCGGCTCACGCCAGGGCCCAATGCGCGGACGCGATGGCAACATTCATCGGGGCCGCCCGCGCGACAACCAACTCGCGATGATCAGTCATCTCGGCGCGATGGTTTCGGTCACGGTGGGTGCGCTGCTGGCGAAGCGATTCCACGGCGAAAAAAACTTTGTCGGCCTGAGTTGCATTGGTGAAGGTGGGATGCAGACCGGCTCGTTTCACGAAGGGATGAACCTCGCCGCAGTCGAACAGGTGCCGCTCGTGGTCGTGGCAACGAACAATCATTACGCTTACTCGACGCCGAATGACCGTGAATTCGCCTGTCATGATCTGGTTGACCGCGCGATCGGGTACGGCTTCGAAGGTTACACCGTCGATGGAACTGATCTGACAAATTGTCTGGAGGTAATCGGCAGCGCGGTGAAACGGGCACGCGCCGGCCGGCCGCCGCAGTTGGTTGTCGCTTCAACCCTGCGCTTGTCCGGGCACGGCGAGCATGACGACGCAAGTTACGTGACCGATGAAATGAAGCGCCAGCCCTTTGCGCGCGATTGCTTGAAAGCCGCCGAGCAGACAATTGTCGATCTTAATTTGGTTGATGCTGAAACTCTGCGCGACTGGCGTGAAGAGGCAGCGGCACAAGTGGATCAGGCGATTTCCACAGCGCAAAAAGAAGCAGCGCCTGAGGCCGACGAAGAAGATTGGTGCGCGATCTCCACGCGTGCTCTTGGCGATAAAATCGAATGAGTATCACGTATCTTGAAGCGATCCGGGAAGCGCAGGCGAAACTGCTGCGTGACGATGAGCGCGTTTTCATTTACGGAGAGGATGTCGGAGGAACGTTCGGCGGCGCTTTCAAAGCAACCAAAGGGCTAGCGAAAGAATTTCCCGGGCGCGTGTTGAACACCCCGATCAGCGAAGACGCGATGGTTGGGGCCGCGATCGGAGCCGCTATTCAAGGGATGCGGCCCATTGTCGAAATGCAGTTTGCCGATTTCTCAAGCACCGCGCTGAATCAAATTCTAAACAACGCCGGAACGCATTATTGGCGGACGAATGTGCCGGTCCCAATCACAGTCCGTTTGCCATGCGGCGGGACAAAAGGAAGCGGCCCATTTCACAGCCAAAGCATGGAATCCATCTACGCCCACTATCCAGGGCTCATCGTGATGACGCCGGCGACTGTGGAAGATGCTTACACAATGCTGATCGAGGCGGTCACAATCGACGATCCGGTTGTTTACTGCGAACACAAATATCTTTATTACCATCTCAAGGCCGACAAACTTCCGACCGAGGAAGGCTTGCCCACTGGTCAGGCGCGGATTTTACGTGAAGGACGTGATCTTACCATTGTCGCTTATAGCGCGATGGTGCATGAAGCCCTTGCAGTCGCTGACGAGTTGATTGGTGAAGGCTTTGAAATAGAAGTTGTCGATCTTCGCGCGGTTAAACCGCTCGATACGGAAACCGTTCTTGCATCGGTTGCGCGCACCGGGCGTTTGCTCTGCGTCGGCGAATCGTTTCCGTGGGGCGGCGCAACGGCTGAAGTGATATCGCGAGTCACCAGCGAAGGCTTTCATTTCCTCGATGCCGCGCCGCAGCGCATCAACGCGAAAGATACACCCATCCCATATCATCCAAATCTTTGGGCAGCGCATCGTCCCAATGCAAAAATGATTGCCGAGAAGACCCGGGAGTTGCTTCGAGAATAAGATTTATGCCCCAAGTTCCCATCATTATGCCGCAGCTTGGCGAATCGATTGCTGAAGCGACCGTTGTCGATATCAAGGTAAAGCCGGGCGAAGAAGTCGTGTCCGATCAGGAAATTATCGACGTCGAGACTAACAAAGCCGTCATGGGCGTGACCACGCCATGCAAAGGCAAGATCGACAAGATTAGTGTGCAACTGAAGGAAACCTATCCGGTGGGCGCGGTGCTCGGATACGTGGAAGCAAGCGAAGAAGACGCGGCGAGGTTCAAGAAAACAGCGCCCGAACCTCCAAAAGGAATGGCCAGAGAAATTCCCGGACGCGAAGAACAAACTGCCGTCGCGGCGCGCCAAAGGGACGGCGAGGGTGTAAGACCCTCCGGAGGATTGCCAGTTCCCGCCGCGGCGAAAGGCGCCGGATTTTTGTCGCCGAGGATGCGCGCGCGCATGGCGGAATTGCAACTCACTAACGCCGATCTTGCCGGAATACTCGGAACAGGCGCAGGCAGTCGCGTCACCATCAAGGACCTCGAAAATTTCCTGAACAAGATCGACAGCCAGCGAACAGAAGAGGCTTCCGCGATTCGCGCGGGCGTCGCCGATGCGATGCGTCGGAGCTGGAGCCGGCCACTTGCAACGATTGGCTCGTCGGTGTGCCTCGACGCCGTGTTGCAGGATCGACAATCGCGCGATCCAAAACCAGGTCCGGCGCTTTACGTGGTGCGTGCCCTCGCCCTCGCGCTCGCCGAAAATCCGGCCGCGGCTGCAAAATTGATCGGCGGCCGAGTGGTGCAATCGGAGTCAATTGATGTCGGCGTCGCGGTGGAGGCCGAAGATGGAATCATGGTGCCGATTATTCGATCAGCGGATAAGACGTCCCTTGTCGATCTTACCGCGAAATATAAAGAGTTGGTCAATCTTGCGCGACAGCGCCGCATCTCGCCGGACATGCAAGCTGGCGGTATCGCCGCGGTTTCAAATTTTGGAACGTTCGGCGTTGAATGGGGCACGCCGATTCCCCTGCCCGATCAAACTTTGCTGCTCGGCTTGGGCGTTGGGAAAAAAGTTCCCTCGTGGAATGAAGAGAAAAAGGAATTTGTTCCGAAGACAGAGGCGCAGATCACATTGAGCTTCGATCATCGCAGCATCGATGGCGGCGGCGCCGGACGCTTGCTCAAACGTGTGATTGAACTGTTGGACGATCCGAAAAAGCTGTAGCGGCGACCTACCTCCGCTGAGAAATCGCAACGAAAGAGCTCAGCATAAACACCAGAGCGCAAGCGACAGCTGCCCCACTTCCCCACTTTAACCAATACGGTCGGTAAGTGAGGGTGAGCCGTCCGTGTAAGTCAGCTGGGACCTCGACAACCGGAAATAATCCGCGATACGAACCGACGGCGAGTTTTTGATTCCCGAGACGCGTCTCGTATCCACGAAAGTACGGACGCGAAAAAGTCAGCAGCGCCGACCGATCGCCGCTGGGTACATCGACATCTGCTTCAACGCGATTTCGCGATTCGTTAACTCGTGAAATTGTCGCGGCAACAAATCGCTCGTTAGGCCGCGAATCCATCGAAGTCACCGAACGCACGCGCGCAAACGGCGCACCGCGCCGTTGAAAGACCCGCCCTTCATCTGTCGAGGCAATTAACTCCCACTCGGACGCGGGCTGAGGAAAGATATCCACTTCTCGCGCCACAACGATCCCGTCGACGCCCAGTCGCGCCAACTCACCGTCAGGGCCAGCTTGGTCGTTCAGCAAATACATTCCCATTGCGGGATCAATTTCGCCGTGAATCGTAGCGTAGAATTCACGCGCGACTCCAGCAGGCCGGATTGGGCTATAACCATTGATGAAACGCAGTCTAGCCCACATCGATGTGCTCCCGGGACGCACAATTTGTCCAATCGGCTGAGGTTTTCTCTCGACCCGGTATGTCTGCTCCGCCCATGGATAGATGCTGAGGTAAAGACGTTGTGGATCGAGCGGCGCGGGTTCAAGCAGTTTTTGAGAGAGGTTATACTTCGGAACACCGCAGTTCGGCGGGATGCAGAGATACGTTGTTAGTAGTGCCAGAAGTGTGATCGCCGCAGGCGTCCATTCGCGAACCTCGAAATTGCGAAGAAAAACATCCAAAACAAACCAAAGCGCGGCGAGACCGATAAAAATCCAAGTCAACGGGAAAGCATATTGACCGCCTTTGCTCAGAATCGACATCGTAACCGCGATTAGACCCACGAGTACGAGCGCCGTTGTCGCTGGGGCCGGTGGCCCCTGTCTGATCGAATCGTACAGAGATCGCAACGCTTCCGCTGCGCAAATTGCTAAGATTAAGTGGAAAAAAGGAAGCCAGCGAAAGCTCCACCGAAAAACGCCGGCGGTCGGCAGCATCGCAAGCAACAGGACGAACAAGAGCAAGATAAGCTCCCATTTAATTCGCCTAACGAGTTGGCGACCGCAAGCGACTAACCCGGCGAGGAGCGCCGCCGGTGGCACAAGACCGCACGCCAGTTCTGTTGCATTGTGCGGAACATAACGAGTGTAAAAATCGGCCCAGTTTACGGTCCAGCTGGGAAGAATTAATCCGGGCAGCGCGGCGGGCGAAACGAGCCATTGCCAGTGTGCGGATGCGGGCTGCAGCTCTCGCGCGGAACCTTGAATCAAATCAAGAATCGACAGCCACGCTGGCGCGGAAAGTCCCAGCCCGAGAAGCGTGCCAAACCACAATGGCAAAATCGAAACGACGCTGCGGGTTTCCCCTATCAACTTGATCGACAACCACGCGATCAAAAGCGCCAGCATCAAGACCGTGTAAGGAAACCCGCCGGTAACAACCAGGTAAACGAACGGCGCCGGCCATAGAAATCTCCATTTCGTCCGTCTTTGATCCAGCGAGCGTCCCGCTCCCCACCACGCCCAAGGCAACCAGGCGAACGCGCCGAGCGCGCCGAACCAATCGGTCGCGCCCCAACAAATGATCCAGCCGCTCAAAGACGCGACGAGTGCGACAAAGGTCGACAACGCAATGGAAAATCGGCGGTCCCACGCGAGCAAAAATGCGCCGATCGCAAGAACACTCAGGTGAGCGA
>CATPAV010000166.1 GCA_955652245.1 uncultured Candidatus Udaeobacter sp.
ATAATTGCGTTGCCCAGATGAGCGGGCCATGATCGGCGATTTGCGCGGCGAAGTCACAATCTTCATCGCTGCGAGATCGTCCAGATTTTCTTCACGTGCTTCGGCCACGGAACTCAGGGCGTAATTAAATTCGTATTTTTGAATGTCCACACCTTTTTGACGCGCCTTTTCAAGTTGATCGAAAACATGCTGCGCCTTATCGATCCGGCTCGGTTCTCCCTCAAGTTTCACCCAGCCTTCCCGTGTGATCACCCTCACACCGAGAGAATCTTCGAGATTTTTCAACAGTTTAAGATCGTTGGCGTAGAGAGATTGCAAAGCGCGCGGACTCTCAAACTGCAAAGTGCGTGTCTCAATCATCTCCCAGCCAATCGAGAAAAACTGGCCTATCGGAAACCATACACCAGCGCCCAGTGCGTGCGCTCCTCTGGCGATTCTTCGACGTTGACGATTACAAAGTAGCTGCCAGTTGTTTTTGGAATGACGTGCGCGGCCGCAAAGTGACCTTTCTCCCATCCATCCGGCTCTTCCGCGAGCTTTCCATCTGAGTCATAAATGTGCACGGAAATCTTCGCCCGCTCAACCTCTGTGCCCAACCAGAACCAGTATTCGTTGCCTTTAAATAATTGTTGGCGCACCGCTTTTTTCTCTCCCGAACCGAGGTCGCCCCCCCAGTAATCCTCGCGCACCTGAAAACCCTCCTTCACGTAAGGCTCCGCGGCCTGCAGAGCAAACGATTGGGCGTCATCGACCGAGGCAGCAACCGTCGACTGCAGTGCGACAATCAGAACCAGCAGAGAACTTCCGCGCAAGAGGATTTTGGCCGAGGCATTCATCGACGATTGGTTAATCTCTGGTGACGATGCCAGACCCAAGCCGGGTTGTGATGTCATTGATTTTCTTCACCGATTTCGGAGGGATTCGCGCATTGCCCACGTCGATTAGCGGTTTGACCTGGACAAGAGCGTCCCCAATTTCACGAAGGATCGGCAGATTAAACTCTGGCATCGCTTGCAGACGCGTCTGAAAATAGGAAAGTAGGTCCGGCTGATGCAGCAGCTCGGCCCCATCGGCCGAAAAATGCTTGCTTACAACTGATGTGAGCACCTCCGTGCCGCGCAGCCAGCCGCCTAGACTCACAAGCTGCGACAGTTTCTCGTCATGGACTTCGTTCATCGCCTGCTGCACGCTGTTCTGCGTGCGATCAAGCTCCTGTCGCACGCTATCCCAATTTCGCTTGTCCGCCGCTTCGATGATGGCTTTGGCATGTGGCGTGATGGAATTACCCACGCCAATTCCCTTGGCCAACGCCAGAACCCGTTGCCCGATTTCCTTTACGGTCGGTGCATCTTCCGCTTGCACGGCGATGAAGCCATCAGCAATGACTGTCCCAAGCAAGAGCGCGATGCGCGGCCTTTCTGTAAAATTCGTTCCTTTGTCGTTACGCACGTGTTCCTTCCAGTTTACCGTGCCCAACTTGTTCAGAGCGCCGAATATTTCATTCGGTAACGGAACGACTACGTCTTCCACCGTTTTCGACAATTGTTTAATATCGATACGCTGTGGAACCTCGGCGCCATGCACGCACAGCGTTAGGCCGGCCGCCGCGATTGTACTTAGCTTCAAATATTTAGTGAACGGAGTCATTGGGACCTTCGACTGTTGATTTCGTGTTCGTATTCAGGATTAATGGAGCAACCTTAAACAGAACTCACGCTGCACACAAATCGCCGGCTACAACATTTTTGACTCCTCTGAATCGAATGAATTCTCCGCCTCGGCGGCATCGCCTCTCACATTTTTTATGAACTTGACCCGGCTTCAGGAAATCCTCGGACGTGCACCAGCCAAACGAATACTCGTGATCGGCGATTTGATGCTGGACGAATTTGTTTGGGGGAAGGTGGGCCGCATCTCGCCGGAGGCGCCTGTGCCAGTCGTCGAAGTGACCGGCGAATCCTTTTATCCCGGCGGCGCCGCTAATGTTGCTCGCAATCTCCGCGAGTTCGTCGATCGCGTTGCGGTGATCGGCTTGTTTGGAAAAGATCGGAGCGGCCAGCGTTTGCGCGAATTATTGGCCGAGCAAAAGATCGACATCTCCAATGCGGTCGAGGATGAGACATTCCACACCATTGTCAAAACCCGCATCATCGCGCGCCATCAACAAGTTGTTCGTGTCGATCGCGAACAATTCGTCGGTCCCTCACCGGAACAAGTTGGAAAAATAGTTACCGCGGTCCGAAAGAATCTTCCGGAAACCGATGCCATCATCTTCGAACATTACGGCAAAGGCTTTCTAACAACTGAGCTGGTCTCACAGATTGCACGTGACGCCCGTGCAGCGGGTAAAATCGTCGCGGCCGACCCCAATCCTCGATATTCTGTCAATTGGTGTGGGATGACCGTGGTGAAGCCGAACCGCGCGGAAGCTTTTCTCGAGGCCGGCATTCCTTGGCGCGATCCCGACGAATCGCCATCAGAAGATGTCGAGCTTACGCGTGCCGGTCGAGCGCTGCTCAAAAAATGGGAGACGAAATATCTCCTCGTTACCCTCGGCGAACACGGCATGATGCTTTTTCAGGAGAACGAAGCACCGCATTACATCCCAACTAAAGCACGCCAAGTTTTCGATGTTTCTGGCGCGGGCGACACCGCCATCGCGCTTTTTACCCTTGGGCTCGTTTGTGAGGCAACACCGGTGGAAGCGGCCGAAATCGCCAATCACGGAAGTGCCGTCGTTGTCAGCAAACTTGGGACCGCAACCGTGACGAAAGAGGAACTTCTAACCAATTTTCGGGGGGATTCTGCAAGTGGCTGATAAATTGTTGCCTGCTGTCTTTGTCGATCGCGATGGGACGATCATGGACGACGCGGATTACTGTTCCGATCCGAAGCAGGTGCAGATTTTCGCCGGCGTGCCAGAGGCATTGCGGCGTTTGAAATCCAAAGGCTACAAACTCATCATCATCACGAACCAGAGCGGCATCGGGCGCGAACTCATCACTATGGAGCAATATCGCGCTGTCGAAGCGAAAGTTCTGCATGAGCTCGGGCCGGATTTAATTGATGCGACTTATTTCTGTCCCGATGTGCCCGACCAGCACTCCAACTGCCGCAAGCCGGCACCTGGAATGATCTTGCAAGCCAGCCGAGAACACCAGATCGATCTCTCCGGTTCGTTTTTTGTCGGCGATAAAGAGATCGACGCCGAGTGCGGCCGCAACGCTGGCGTGCGGACAATTCGTGTTCAAACCGGATTTCAAGCCGACACGACTGACACGGTCGCGGACTGGGTTGTTCCAGATCTCGTCGCAGCCGCGAAGATAATCGTCGATCTTGCAAATGAATAAGGCGGCCGGAATAATCCCGGCGCGCTGGAATTCCACGCGTTTTCAGGGAAAACCGTTGTATCTTATTGCCGACAAGCCACTTCTTCGCCATGTTTGGGAACGGTGCCAACGCGCCAAAAAATTGGATTCCGTTATCATCGCCACCGATGATATGCGGATTGCAGATGCGGCTTTTCGCTGGGGCGCGGAAGTCGCGCTTACTTCGCCGCGCCACCAAAGCGGGACTGATCGAATCGCGGAAGTCGCGCGCAAAGCGAAACGGTTCACCTTCATAATTAATATTCAAGGCGACGAGCCGTTAGTCGATCCTCGGTTGATCGACAAACTCGTCGAAAAACTGGAACGCAATCCCAGGATCGACATCGTCACTGTGGCGCATCCGTTCGACGATCCGGCGGAAGCGTCCTCGCCGCATCAGGTGAAAGTTGTTGTCGATCTCGCGGGGCGCGCGCTCTATTTCTCTCGCGTCGCCATCCCCTTCCCGCGCGATCTTTCACGAATAAAATATTTGCGCCATCAGGGTATCTACGGATTCCGCCGCGAGATGCTGCTCCAGTTCGTGAAATGGAAACCAACTCCGTTGGAGCGCGCCGAATCACTCGAACAATTGCGCGCTCTTGAAAATGGTGTAAGTGTTCATGTGCTCGTCACGAAACATGGATCGCCCGGCGTTGACACGCCCGAGGACGCAGTAGCGCTGGAGCAAAAACTTGCTCGCGCAAGAAGGAGCGCCCTCTCGTGAAATACATTTTCATCACCGGCGGCGTTGTCAGTTCCTTGGGCAAAGGCCTGGCCGCAGCTTCGCTCGGTACACTGCTTGAGTTGCGCGGTTTGCGCGTTGTCTTCCAAAAATTCGATCCGTATCTCAACGTCGATCCCGGAACGATGAATCCGTTCCAGCACGGCGAAGTTTATGTGCTCAACGACGGCGCAGAGACCGATCTGGATCTTGGTCACTACGAACGTTTCACCAACTGCGTTCTCTCACGACACAATAATCTTACCAGCGGCCAGGTTTACGAGAGCGTAATTTTAAAGGAGCGGCGAGGCGATTATCTCGGCAAAACCGTACAGGTAATTCCGCACGTCACAGATGTGATCAAGGACCGCATTCGCGAACTCTCTGACGAGAGCAAATACGACGTTGTCATCACCGAAATCGGTGGAACAACTGGGGACATCGAGGGGTTGCCATTTCTGGAAGCAATCCGGCAATTCATTCTTGAAGCGGGCGCGCAGAATGTCGTGAACATGCATGTCACGCTGGTGCCTTACATCAAGGCCGCCCATGAATTGAAAACGAAGCCCACCCAGCAAAGCGTCGCCAAGTTGCGCGAGATTGGTCTGCAGCCGCAGGTCTTGATTTGCCGCACGGAGAATCCGCTCGATCGCGATGTGCGGCTGAAATTGTCGATGTTCTGCAGCGTTTCGCCAAAGGCAGTCATCGAAGCGCGCGATGTCGAGCATACGGTTTACGAATATCCCTTGATGCTGCACGCCGAGGAGCTCGATAAACTCGTGTGTGATCTTCTTCACCTCGAAACTCCCGAACCCGACCTGGCAAACTGGCGAAAATTTGTCGAGCGCGTCATCAGCCCGAAGAAACGCGTCAAAATTGCAGTAGTCGGCAAATACATTCACCTGCAGGACGCCTACAAAAGCATTTATGAATCGCTTACCCACGCGGCCGCGAGCCAGGATTGTGGGATCGATCTTAAACTAATCGATGCCGAATCGCTCCAAGACGGTGTTGACAGTCAGCTCAAAGATGTCGCGGGCGTCCTAATTCCAGGCGGTTTTGGCGAGCGCGGCGTCGAGGGGAAAATCAGGGCGGCGCAGTTTGCTCGCGAACACAAGGTGCCGTATCTCGGTCTCTGCCTCGGCATGCAAGTGGCCACGATTGAATTCGCGAGAAATGTTTGTGGAATCAAAAATGCAAACAGCACCGAGTTCGACAAAGACGCTGCGGAGCCAGTGATCTCACTTCTGGAGGAACAACGTGGTGTGCGCACCAAAGGCGCGAGCATGCGGCTCGGCACATGGCCGACAAAAATCGCCCCCGGCACGCTTGCCGGGAACATCTACCGTCAGGCAGACGTACTCGAGCGACACCGCCATCGTTACGAATTCAATATGAAATACCGCGACCGCATGATCGAGAAAGGCTTTACGATCTCCGGAACTTCACCTGACGGTACACTTGCGGAGCTGATCGAATTGCGCGATCACCCTTACTTCCTCGCATGCCAGTATCATCCCGAGTTTCAAAGCAAACCGAATAAACCACATCCGTTGTTCAAGGGATTTATTCGGGCCTGTCTTGCGCATCAACCGGACGGTGCGCCGCGCGTCGCAACCGATCCATTATTGCCGCCCCGAGTCCCCGATCGGGAACTTGTTCCGCAACGATAAGATCAACATCGAGCACGTCCAACTCGCGCAAATAGCGAAAGAGATTTGCCGCGGCTTCGCGCAAGTCTTGGCGTTCGCTTAAGTAGCGAACCGCCGCGAAATTCTTCTTTGATTCAACCGGATTCCATCCGAGCAATCCGACGCGCTGGTTTTTGTCCGGCGAAAAATAATTCACATCTTCGATCAATCGCAGCGGTGCTTTCGGAGCATAATGCGTGGGTAGTTGTCCGGGCGCGGAAACCTTTTCCGCGGAAGCGAGGTTATCAATGTTGTCAAATTCCGATAATTGATCCTCCGTAATCGGGCCGCGGCGGAGGACGTGGATCCCGCCGGCGCAAATCGCGACAATGGTCGATTCGATTCCATGAGTGGTCGGACCACCGTCGATAATCAGCGGGATTTGATCCTTCAGATCGTCAAGAACGTGCTGCGCGGTTGTCGGGCTAACGCGGCCGAAGCGGTTTGCACTTGGCGCCGCGAGCGGTTTTCCAAATCCTCGAATAATTTCGGAGAAAACCGGATGCGCGCTGACGCGAACGGCGACGGTGTCGAGGCCCGCAGTTACAATTTCGGGAACGATTTCCCGTTTCGGCAAAACCATCGTAAACGGACCGGGCCAAAACCTATCGGCTAGTTTCAAGATCAATTGTCGACCTTGCGCGGGAAGATCGACAACTTTCTCCAGCCACTCGCGATCCGGCAAATGAACGATTAACGGATCGAAACGGGGGCGTTCTTTCGCTTCGAAGATTTTTGCGACGGCAATCGGATTGAGTGCGTCGGCCGCCAATCCATAAACGGTTTCCGTTGGCAGCGCGACGATTGCGCCTTGGCGAAGCAATTCAACCGCCGCAGTGCGGTCGGTTGAAATTTCCGTTTTCACTTTGGGAGTTTCGCGGCAAGCACGCTCTCAGATTGCCTTTTGCGAAAAGCTTCCAATTTCTTCCGAATTGCGTCATCGGATGTGGCAAGAATCGCGGCGGCGAGAAGTGCGGCGTTTTTCGCGCCCGCTTCGCCGATTGCGAGCGTGCCGACCGGAACTCCGCCCGGCATTTGCGCCGTGGAAAGAAGCGAATCGAGTCCTTGCAGTGCCTTAGATTGAATCGGGACGCCGAGCACCGGCAGCCATGTATGCGCGGCGATGACTCCTGCCAGATGTGCCGCGCCACCCGCGCCGGCGATAATTACGCGCAACCCGCAAGCTGCGGCTTTGCGCGCGAATTCGGCCGTCGCATCCGGCGTGCGATGTGCGGAAAGCACGTGCGACTCGTTAGGAATGCCGAGTTCGTCGAGTGCTTCGACCGCGTGACGCATCGTTTCCCAATCCGATTTGCTCCCCATTAGGATGGCAACTAAGGCTTTCGATTGTGGCATGAGCACATTGTAGGGCGTTTCTGTGAAACGCCAAGCGTGGCAAAGGATGTTGATCTTTTCATTGTCGATCTTCAATCGCATATTGCCGTGTGAGCTCGGCGAGATCGATTGTGCTTATCGGGTTTATGGGAACCGGGAAATCTCTCGTTGGAAAAGTTTTGGAGCAGCACACGGGATTTGCCCGGTTCGATACGGACGAAATTATTTCATCGAGACTGAAGATGCCGATCGAAAAGATTTTTTCGACCCATGGCGAGGAACATTTCCGAGACTTGGAGACAGAAACATTGCGTTCCTTATCGGCAGAAGAGCCAGCGATCATTGTAACAGGTGGCGGCATCGTAATCCGTTCAGAAAACGTCGACCTTTTGAAGCGATTAGGAGCCGTCGCCTGGCTCGCTGCGGATGAGGTGACGCTCCGCACGCGGATCGATCGCCTGATTGATCGCCCACTATTGCAGACAGCCAATCCCGAAGCGACGCTATCGGAATTACTGGAGACCCGCGAGCCGCTTTACAGGAACGCAGCCGATCTACGAGTGGACATTTCGCAAAAGAATCCCGAACAGATCGCTGAATTAATTTTGAAAAACATCAGGGATTTCCCAGTCGGAGAATGAAGAACGAGGAGTTGAAAAAGGAACTTATCGCGTATACGCGCGAACTGGGATTCGATTCATGTCGCGTTGCCGCATGTGCTGCGCCCAAGCACACGTCTGAATTCCGGACCTGGCTGCGAGAAGGCGCTGCTGGGGAAATGAGCTACATGGAGTGCGGGGAAGAGAAACGTTGTGATCCGCAGAAAGTTTTGCCGGGCGCGCGGTCGATTGTTGTAGTGACACTAAATTATTGGCAGGGCGAATCGGCTACCCCGAAAGCCTTCGAGGCCGCTACAGGAAGGATCGCGCGGTATGCGTGGGGTGAGGATTATCACGAGGTCATATCGCAGAAGCTCGATAAGATCGACAATTTCCTTTGCCGATCTGGCGGTACGCAGAAGTCGTATGTCGACACAGGCCCAATTTTAGAACGGGATCACGCTGCTCAAGCCGGGATCGGATGGCATGGCAAAAGCACGATGCTGATCGATACGCGATTGGGAACGTGGTTTCTTCTGGGTGAAACCCTAACCACCCTTGAATTGCCGCCAGATCCTCCACAGCGAGATCGTTGCGGAACATGCGAACGTTGCATTAAAGCTTGTCCAACCGCAGCGATCGCCGCTCCGCATCGGCTCGATGCGCGTCGCTGCATTTCATACTTAACGATCGAGCTGAAAGGCTCTATCCCGGTCGAGCTGCGGCCGCTTGTCGGAAATCGGATTTTTGGTTGCGATGATTGTCTCGATGCCTGTCCTTGGAATCGATTCGCTCAAGTATCCCGGGAAACTGCATTTTTAGCGCGCCGATCAACTACCGGCATATTGCTGCGGGATTATTTGAAACTGAACGACGTGGAATTTCACGCCCTGTTCAGAAATTCGCCGATCAAACGGATCAAACGACGCGGTTTCTTGCGCAATGTCTGCGTCGCCCTGGGAAACGTGGGCGATTTGGCGGACTTGCCAGCGCTCAAACGGGCGGCATCAGATGTTGATCCGTTGATTGCTGAGCATGCTACCTGGGCAATCGCGCGGATTCAGCAACGGTGCGACATGCAAGTGTCGAAAGTTTGTTGAATCCAAATCGCCGGTTCGCCGCATCTCATTGTCGTTCTTGTGAACGCGTTTTGTTTTGCAACGGTCTAAAGCGAGATAATTTCTGACGCCCTCTTCCTTCCCTAACGAGCATTCTATGCATCAGACTTTAAAACCACCCCCAGTTGCGCCGGAAGTCGCGAAGAAACGCCGCTCGCGCCGCAAGCGCTACATCATTTTCGGCTCCATCGCCCTGACATTGCTTTTGATTATTGCCTTAGTCATCGCGAGCAAACGCGAGAAACCGGTCCCGGTGACTACCGAGAAAGCGGTCCGCAAGACCATTCTGCAGACCGTTTCCGCCACTGGGAAGGTGCAACCCGAAACCGAGGTGAAGATTTCGCCGGAAGTGGCGGGCGAGATCATTGATTTGCCGGTCGAAGATGGGAAGGCGGTCAACAAAGGTGATCTGCTTGTGCGGATAAAGCCGGATTCCTACAAGGCCCTGCTCGAGCAACAGGAGGCAGCCATCAGCTCGGCCAAGGCGACGAATCTGCAACAAAAGGCGACGATGATGAAGACGGAGCAGGATCTTAAACGCGCCGACGACATGTTCGCGAAGAAAACCATTTCTATTCAAGAATACAACGCCGCGCAGGCTGCTTACGATGTGGCCAAGAATACCTACGAGAGTTCGGTGCACGAGATCGAGCGCGCGCAAGCGGGTTCGAGTCAGGCGCGTGATCAACTTTCGAAGACGACGGTTTATTCGCCGATCGATGGAACGGTAACGATTTTGAACAGCAAATTGGGCGAACGCATCGTAGCGACGGGGCAATTCGCGGGAACGGAAGTCATGCGCGTGGCCGATCTCGGCCACATGGAAGCGCGCGTGGATGTGAACGAGAACGACGTCGTAAACGTAAAAGTTGAC
>CATPAV010000167.1 GCA_955652245.1 uncultured Candidatus Udaeobacter sp.
AGACCGGTGAACATGGCTTCAGGAAAAGCAAAAAGACATCAGGACACAGAGGAGTTTGCCGGGCAACCCAAATGTTCACGTTAGCAAGCCGATAGCTAATTGCTGATTGCTGATAGACGGCGAATCATTGACACTCGCATCATGTTCAAATTCGAAAAACTGGATGTGTGGCAAAAAGGCCATCGACCCTGCGGATCTCGCTTACTCGAAAAGCAAGTCATTTCCGTCCGATGAACGGTTCGGGCTAACGAATCAGATGAGACCGCAGCCGTTTCTGTTTCCTCGAACATCGCTGAAGGCAGCTCGCGGATTTCGGACACGGATTTCGCGCTCTTTGTGGAAATCGCTACTGGATCACTGTTCGAGGTAGTCTCGGAGGCAACGGTCGCAAAACGTCAAATGAAAATTTGGCATAAGATCGGCAAACTCGCGCAACCGCTGACCTATCGCCGCGCCTGGCGCAGAGCACAACGCTTCATTTTTCGGCTTCCACTCGGGCCATTACGGACCGATATCGACCAGGAACGTCTGCGCGAAATTCAGCAACGCTATGCCGGCTCGACCGCAAAGTACGCCAAGTACGCGAATGTCGATCCTTGGTTGAGACTGAATCGTGAACGCGTGCAAGATCTAAAACTTCATCGCTCCGCGCCCAAGCGCGTGCTCGATCTTGGCTGCGGAGGCGGATTTTTTTTGTTCATCCTGAAAAAGCTTGGCCATTCCGTCCTTGGCCTCGACATCGATCAAGCGCCGCTTTTCGCTGAGTTGCTCGATGTTTTCGACGTGCCGCGTGTGGTGTGGAGGATCAACGCATTCGAGCCGCTGCCCGATCTCGGCCAAAAATTCGATTGGATCACGGCGTTCTCGATCAATTTTAATTTGCACTATCCCGGGGAACGACTCTGGGGTCCAGCGGAATGGGATTTTTTGCTGCGCGATTTACAGCGGCACCTTGCGCCAGCCGGCAAGATTTTTTTCGGCCTCAATCCTTCATTCGGTGGTAATTACTACACGCCCGAACTGCGCGATTTCTTTTTGCGCCGGGGTGCAGATGTCGAGCGCGCACGAATCTTTTTCGACCGAGGCGTGCGCTTCTAGCTGAATCGAGCGGTCGCCACCGCCGCGACTTCGATGATGCTGAAGGCGAATCGAGCGCTCCGCGCTCGATATTTAAATTAATGCGGCTTCGGCGCCAAATTAGCATCGCCCCGGCGGAGCGGCCGATCCATCTTTCAAATTGCAACTCGGCGTGAGATCGATCGAGCAGTCCCCTTGGCGCGCCGGAGCAGTGGCCAGGTCGGCTTGCTCGATGTTAAACAGGCGGCAGAAGCCGCATTTATTTTAGCATCGCCCACACGGAGTGGCCGATCCACCTTTCGAACGCGATTTTGCTCGCCATGAAAACCGCCGATTTGCCCGTTCAAAATATTTTCAAAAAAGTGAAAAAAAAGCTTGCCAGCTTTCGGGAAGTTCAATAAACGAGGGAAAGTTGGGTGACAAATCAGCTGATTTTCCGTTCAAAAATATTTTGAGAAAAGTGAAAAAAAAGCTTGTCAGCCTTTCAAATATTCAATAATCCCTACGCAAACCTAACCAAACCAATGGAGAAACTAATGATAAAAAACGTGCTAAATAAGATCGGATTCGTTCGCGTCGCTCTCATGGCGAGCGTTGGAATTCCTTTAATTTTTGCATCAACCGCATTTGCTCAGAACCCGCCACCGCCGCCACCGCCTCCGGGGGCTGCCCCGGCTCCGGCGCCAGGCGCGGCGGAAGTCGAGCGCGTGATTGTGACCGGTTCGAACATTCCCACGGCGGAAGAGGTAGGCCCGAACCCGGTTTTTACTCTCAACCGCGACTTGATTAACAAATCGGGTCAAGGCGGCACGGTGGAAACCCTTCTTAAGAGCCAGCCGGTGTTTGGTGCGAGCAGTGTCCCTGTTCAGAATAACTCGACCGGGCAGGGGGGGCCAGCGGGAACGGCTTCGATTTCGCTGCGCGGTTTCGATCCCGGCGCTTCGCTCGTCTTGCTCGATGGTCGTCGCGTTGCACCGTTCCCTGGGGCCGCCAACTCGGGCGCCGGTTTCGTGGATTTGACTAGCGTTCCCATTGCAGCCGTCCAGAGCATTGAGATTCTGAAAGATGGCGCTTCAACCACCTATGGATCAGACGCGGTTGCCGGCGTGGTGAACCTGAAGCTCTACAAGGATTACCGTGGCGCGCAGGTGACCGTGCAATATGGCAACACACTGGATAAGGACGCAGCCGAGTATTTTGGCGATGTTCTCTTCGGGATCGGCGACGACAAGATCTCGATTACTGGAGACATGTTTTACTATCACCATAACTCGATGTTTGCTCACGATCGGGGCAACACCAATCGCCCGCCATTTTTGAGCTCAAACGCCAGCCCGTGGAACCTTCAGGTGAGCACGGCAGTGGCGTTAGCTGCAGGCGCAGTTATAGGAACGGAAGGTGTGCCTGGTCAGATACCGGCAGACGCTGGCCTACGTGTATTTGCAGGTGCGCCGACCGGTACCCTCGGTAACGCTCCGCTAAGCCAGTTCCTTTTCGACGACAGCCACCGAATCAGATCTTTCGGCGGCCAGCTGCCCGGCTTTAACTTTGACTCGTTCCAGACTTCCTTCCCGACCCAGGAGCGCTGGGGCGGTTATGCGGCATTCAACGATAAGATCTGCGACGACCAGTTTCAGATTTACGGCGACTTTTTTTATGTGGATGGGAAAACGCATGACGAACTGGCGCCAAACGCCACGGGCAATTTCGAGACCCCGGGGTCTTTTACGATCTTCGTCCCGCCCAATCAT
>CATPAV010000168.1 GCA_955652245.1 uncultured Candidatus Udaeobacter sp.
GCTCACTGCATATGCGAATGCGGGCGCCGATTGCTTGTATGCGCCGGGCATTCGAGATCGCGACCACATTGCCGCAGTGGTTGCAGCGGTGGCGCCGAAGCCACTCAACTTGCTGATTGGCGGTGCGGTTGGACTAACGATGTCTGATGCTACTGCGCTCGGCGTGCGGCGAGTGAGTGTGGGCGGTGCGCTCGCGCGTGTGGCGTGGGGTGGGTTTATGCGCGCGGCCAAGCAACTCGCCGAAGACGGACGCTTCCATGGTTTCATGGATGCTGCGCCGCACGATGAGCTGCAGGAATTTTTTCGCGATGACACGAAGCGCAGCGGTCACGAGGCCGGCGAAGTAAAGGATGCCGCTGAGGGTGTATTGCGGTCCTAATTCAAGAAAATGGCGGGTGCCTTTGAGTAAGCTGTCAACGATATCGACCGGCGTAAACAAGCTGAAGAGAGCAAAGAACGCGCGATGGTTCGCATAGTAATGCGTCTTATAGTCGATTGATTCGTCAACGCCGCCTTCCCGCGGGAAAAGGAGCATCGAAGCGAGATACAAGATTGTGGGCGAGATCAGAACGAAGACGAAAAGGAAAAACGTCCAGGTCTGCTGATTGCGCCAGCGGTAGAAGATCCCCACCACGCAACAACCAGATAGAGGAAAAGATTGACGATCCAAACGGCGTGCACCCAATAAATGTGCCGCCGTGAGCGCGCTAGCAGCATGTCACCGACACCCGCGAGCACACGCGTCATGCCCAATGCCAGCACGATCGAGATCAGGACGGACAGGTAACTGAATGGATCCATCGGTAAGAAATGTTTAATGTTTGCTGCTAGTGTTTTGATGTAAGCATGAACCTGCGAACTCAAAAATGAAATCTCGCTACGACGTGGTTATTCTTGGTGCCGGCCACCCGCCTTTGCCAAGGCTTCGGCGTGGCGAGCACGGCGAGTAAGATCATAGTTAAATCGCTGAATGAAGTCTCGATATGATGTTGTGATTTTGGGAGCTGGCCACAATGGGCTCGTGGCGGCGACTTATCTCGGGCGCGCCGGGTTAAGCGTGCTGCTCCTGGAAAAGAACAATTACATCGGCGGAGCGACCACTTCGCAAAAGGTGTTTCCCGATTACGACGCGCGACTGTCTCGTTATTCATATCTGGTCAGCTTGTTTCCGGAGAAAATCATTCGCGATCTCGGACTGAATCTTGAACTGCGCCGGCGCGCAACGGCATCATTCACACCATACGTAAAGGATGGTCGCGATGACGGATTGCTCTTGAGCAATGTCGATGAAGAGAAGAGCCGGCAATCGATTGTCGATCTTACCGGAAGCGACACCGAGTACGAGCAGATGAAGAAATTTTACAATTTGTCTCACGTTTTTGCCGAACATGTCTGGGACACGATGCTAGAACCGCTCACTGCGAAAGAAGACTTCCGGCGGCGGTTCGATCTTGGTGATGTTTCCCGCGAAGCGTGGCGCAGTTTGGCCGAGGAACCGCTCGGTTTCGCGATCGAACGTTATTTGCAAAACGATCTGGTCCGCGGCCTCGTGCTTACCGACGGGAAGGTCGGCGTCTTGACACATCCGCACGATTCGTCGCTGGTGCAGAACCGCTGTTTTCTTTACCATGTCATCGGCAACAAGACCGGGGAATGGAAGGTGCCGGTCGGTGGGATGGGCACAGTGGCGCGCGAGTTGGAGCAGGCCGCGCGCAATAGTGGCGCCGAAGTGTTGACGAATGTCGATCTGCGGACCCTCAATCTCAGTGGAAAGACGCGCAGCGTGGAGTTTGAGATCGATGAGCAACCGCAGACGGTTGAGGTGCGATTTCTCCTGGTAAATTTTGGCCGGAACGTGCTGGCGAAGTTTGTTGGTAGATTGTATCAGCCGGATCCGACGGACGAAGGCTCCGTGTTCAAGATCAACATGCTCCTGCGCCGTTTTCCGAGATTGAAAGCGAACAAATATCCGTCGGTCGAGGCGTTCTGCGGAACATTTCATAGCGACGAAGGCTACGAACAAATGAATGTGAGTTACGATCAGGCGTGCGAGGGGCGGCTGCCGAATAAGACACCGTGCGAAGTCTATTGCCATACCCTGACCGATGACAGCATTCTCGCTCCGGAGTTGCGCGAAAAAGGTTTCCAAACGATGACGTTGTTCGGGCTCGACACGCCGTGGAGTTTGTTTGCGCGTGACAACAAGACCATGCGAAAACTCGCGGAGACCAAGTTTCTCGAGAGCATGAATCAGTGGTTGGAAGAGCCACTGGAAGATTGTCTGGCAGTTGCGCGTGATGGGAGGCTCTGCATCGAAAGCATAAGCCCGGTCGATATTGAGGACGCGCTTGGAATGTACCACGGTAACATTTTTCAGAACGCGCCGACGTTTCCATTTGCCGAGACAAAGACGCAGGTCGGTAAATGGGGAGTCGAGACCGAGTTTGAGAATGTGTTTCTCTGCGGTTCAAGTGCGTTGCGCGGCGGCGCAGTCAGCGGCATTCCTGGCCACAATGCGGCGAAGAAGGTACTTGAAATAGTGACGAGTGGCCCGTGACGAGTGACAAGTGGCGAGAAAGAATGCTCGAAGTGGAAACTCGGAACGCTGATCCTGCCGATGTCTCGTCAATCGATGCCCTCATCACGGCCGCGTACGATTCAATCTCGGGGCCGCCAGGCAAGCGTGACTGGAACCGAGAGCGCTCGCTGTTCATTCCAGGCGCGCGTTTAATTCCAACAACGGAAAATGCGAGGGAGACAAGCCTAGTCGGCGAGGTCGCGCCGCACATGCTGGACATCGACGGCTTCATCGCACGCGTCAGCGATTACGTGGAGAAGAACGGATTCTACGAAAAGGAGATCGCACGACGCACCGAACAGTTTGGCCAAATTGCGCATGTCTGGAGCTCGTACGAGTCGCGTCACAAAGCGGACGATCCCGAACCGTTCATGCGCGGGATCAACAGCATTCAGTTGTTCTACGATGAGAGTCGTTGGTGGATCGTGAGCATCTACTGGCAACACGAGAGTAATGGGCATCCGATCCCAGAGAAATATCTCGAAACAGAAGGTTGAGAGTTGCCGAGCGCGGAGCGCTCGAGTCACCTGCGGACTCCGAACGCGTTCGCTACTTCGAGATCGCGCGGGACGAGGACAAACGCGTTTACTTCCCTGGCAAATCGGTCGAGAACAGACGGGGCGGGTTTGGCCGAATAGCGGAGCGCGATGTACGCATTCGAGATTTGTCGAATCCGGTCGGACTCGTTGGGCAGTAGCTGTGCAGCGCGATTTGAGAAATCGGATGGGCCTTCCCATGGATCGCGCCGCGCGCCAAGGCGGGCGGCCTTGCGGCAAAAACGTTCGTACATTGCCTTGACGCGATCTCTGCGCGAATGCGTCTGCCACCACATCCATGCGACGTAAATTGCGAGAAGAGCGGGAACGATAAGCAATGTTCGAATGATGAGGGAGACTGGTGTGCGGTCGGCGATCCCGATCTCGGCAACGAATGACTGCTGCGCCTCAGCATCGAAACTAAGAACGCGAGTGTCCCACGCGTAGGTGAGTGTGTCCCAGGCGAGCCGAACCGTGGTAAATATAGGCTGATGCGCGAGATTCCTCGCGAAGGCGTTGTTGCTCGTCTGGCCTGAAGTGGCGCGTCGGTCGAGAAAAGAAGCGAGTCCGAGGTTGACGCGCTCGGGCGCGACCACGCTCGTCGGATCGACCCTTACCCAGCCGCTCTCCGGAAGCCACACCTCGCACCAGGCATGCGCATCCGATTGTCGCACGATAAAGAACCGGCCGACTTCATTGTACTCGCCGCCCAGATAGCCCACGACGACGCGCGCTGGAATTCCAGCCAATCGCATCAAGGTGGCGAAGCTGGCGGCGTAGTGCTCGCAGAAGCCGGCGCGGCGACGGAAAAGGAATTCGTCGAGATCGTTCCGTTTGTATTCGCCCGGTGAAAGCGAATAGCGGAAGCCCTGGGTGCGAAAAAACCGTAGCGCGTTGTTTACTACGGTGCGAGGGCTGGCGTTCACAACAGTCCAGGATTGTGCCAATTCGCGCACCGCTGGACTAATCCAAGGCGGCACTTCCAATAATATCTTGCGTTCCCGCGGTCGGAGTTCTTGTTCGGAAATTCTGGGAAAAGATATGACTTCGTATCGATGCGGTTTTCGAATCAGGTGATCGCTCAACAGGTAATTGCCGGTCACGAGCGTTGCATCGAAAGGCGGCTCAGACGGCGAATCCAGCGCGAACATCCAGCGGCCACCATGCGGCTCGATCGTGATCAATTGCCGGATCGCTTGACCCTTGCGTGCCTGCCGGGCGGAGCGAGGAATTGACGCAGGTGTAACAGGACTGCGCCATTCCAAACCTTCGCCCTGCCACATGACGCCGCCGCGCCAATACATCGCCGCTAGCGGCGGTATCCGCTCGTCGGGGAATTCCGCATGGAAAGCCACGTTCGAAGAGTTCGCGAGTGATGCAACGCTACCCGGGAAAAGTCGATCCGAAAAACCGCCAGCCATCCAGCCCGGTTGCGCGATCTGAAATCGAAATCCGGTGTTTACTCGCGGAAATAAAAAAAACAGCAGAATGATGAGCGGCAACGACTGCGCGAGGAGCTTGCATGCCGTAAGCACGGGCGGCCACACAGCGCCGGGCGATGATCCGCGATAAAATTGGATCAGCGACACCAGCAGCAGGGCAAAGGCGATCATCAGGCAAAGCGCGATCGCCAAATCCTGCGAAAGAAAAAATCCGCAGAGGCAGAGCACCCACGCGAGCATGACCATGATCTGAAACTCGCGCGCGGTGTGCGCTTCCAGAATCTTGAGCGACATCAGCACGACGATGAGGGACACGCCGGGCTCGATTCCTTTCAAAGAGCCGTAGCTCAAAAAGATGGCGGCGAGCGTCACGCCCGCGAGAACGAATTTCCAGATCACAGAGCGCAACCGATATCCTTTCGGCTCCATCCAAAATTTCGCCGCGAGC
>CATPAV010000169.1 GCA_955652245.1 uncultured Candidatus Udaeobacter sp.
CCACATAACCGCGTTCTTCATTCGCAAATGCTGTGATCTTTTGCACTGCATCATCAAAACTGACGACCTCTAATTCGATGTTGGCATTGCGAATCAGCTTGCGGTTGGCTGTTGCCGCAGCATCAGGTGAAGTGACAGTGGGTGGACGTCCCGTTGCAGTCTCTGTTGGCTCCCTTTCCTCCAAAACATAAGATTTCGATTGCACTTCGGGTTGCTGCGGTGTTGCGGGTGCGGCCGCGTTTTGCGGCGCCGTAATGCCAAAGCCCGATTTTAGTCTGCCCGCTGCGGTCTCTTTATCGCGTCCGTTCTCCGATTTGCGCACGGCGCTGAGCTCGTCTGTCAACGCCTGTGGTGCCCGCCCTAGCCGCGCCACATATTTTTCCCCACCGAGAGATTCGCGATTGCGCGGCGCAGGCGCACCTTCGCCCGTGATCAGTCGCCCGATTTGCACGAGCGCGAGCAGCAGTGCGGCGACGGCGGTGATTTGCGTCGCGCGCAATCGCATAAGGTCGACAATTAACTTGGCGATGCCTCCGGTTTTTTGCGGATTGCGATTGCGGAATCCGGCGAGCATTCGTTGTTCGAAAGCGGGATCCGGTTTTTCAGTAGTAAGGGTTTTTTCCAAAACTTTGTTCATGATTTTGTTTTCCTGATGCGTTTGGCGGCAGGCAGCGCATTCAACGAGATGGGTATGCAGAGCGTCTCGCTCCTTGTCGGAAAGCTCGTTGTGCAGGTCGGCCGCGAGGTAATTGTCGATGTTGTCGTGGATTGTCATGGCTGTTCGAGTGAGGCGAGCGTGGGCCGGAGTTGTTTGCGCATGGAAGCGAGGGCGCGTCCGAGAATTCCACGCAGGGCGCCGTTGCTCAGCCCGAGAGTGTTTTCGATTGTGCGATAATCCATTTCTTCGAAATAGCGCAGCATCAACGCGCTCCGATAAATCTCGGGGAGCGTGGCCAGCGCTGAATGCACATGTCGATCTAACGATTCCGTTCCGGTGTTGGTTGCGCCTTCCTGTTCAAGCGCCTTCGTCATGTCATCGGAAAGCGGAACGTGGCGGCGTTTACGGAAAACATCGCGCGCGCGATGTCGCGCGATCATCGTCAGCCAGGTGGGGAACTTTTTCGGATCACGTACGCGCCAGCGTGATTTCCATGCTTTGACCAGCGCGTCTTGCACCGCGTCCTCCGCCTCTTCCCGATTTCGCAGAATGCCATAGGCGATGGCGAAAAGTGCACGGCTGTGTGTGCGGATAATCATTTCAAAGGCATCACGATCGCCGTGGATGGCCGCCCGATACAACTCGTGCTCATTGAAATCCATTGGTCGATCTAAAGCCTAGACGCCTGACGTCCCCATCCCGCGCGAAATTTTTTTCTATAGCGGCGGCCTATGACCGTTGGACAAATAACGCGACGCTCACAGAGCGCCGCTACAGTCAGAAAATGATTACAGTATTGCCGACGCTTACCAGATCTTTGACGCGTGCAGCATCCCAGTTCGCCAACCGGATGCAGCCATGGCTTGCAGCGCGGCCAATTGTTTCAGGATTATTCGTTCCGTGAATACCGATGCCGGGTTTGTTCAATCCCATCCAGAGAACGCCGACGAGATTATTCGGACCAGGGGGAAGATTGTAATAATTCTCGGTGCGCACACCATAATTGAGCATGCCTTCATCGTAGCGGAACCATGGCCAGATGGTCGCGCCGAGAATCTTCCATGTACCAACTGGCGCGGGTAACGTTTTCGATCCCGGCGTAATGGGAAAAACGCACACGAGTTGATCGTTGCCGAAGACCTCCAGCAGATGTTCTTTTGTGTCGATGAAGATCTTGCGGGCCACGAATGCCGGATTTTCGGGAACCTTCCCTTCGGTGAACTTTTCAACCTCAAACGGCAGAACATTCGGCACTTTGAGCACTTCGCCCGGCTGAAGATGTTCCCAATTTTTGCCCGGATTAAGTTTCTGAATGTAAGACTCCGCCGAATGATACCGTTCGGCGACGAATTCGAGTAGCGACGTGTAGGGGAGCCATTTCAATTTTGCCTGGTCGGCATGACTGCTGGGAATATTGCCTATCGATTTCAGGTCTTCTTCTCTCACTGTATAGGTCGTGTAAGTCACCGGCACTTGATCGAGCAGCCAGGAATCGACCGCGCCAGTCTTAGGCATGGCGTGCGCGTGCTTGTAGGAGATGAGCGCCTTGCGAAAAAACTCGCCCATTCTTCCATCGATTTTCCCCGGGGCGAAATCGCTATTGTCCAGGAAAATCTGGAGCCGCGTCGCCGTCTCCTCGTCGTAGTTCGGCAACGCCACCGGATAAACTCTCGGCGGCGGTGTTGTGCTCTCCTGCGCGAAAGCGACGATCGAAATCGTGACGAACGGCAGCATAACAACAAAAGGCTTCATCGAATCAAATGAACTGTGAGAGATTCCTCGACTTCGCTTTGGATGACAAACCACTTATCGCGCGTCGCCTTTGGGGAACATGACCTTTTCTGGGGCGGCATTAAGGGCTGCGAGTAATTTCGGGATCAGGCGGCTTTTGGTCGAGCCGGCTTCGCGCGGGGCGACCAGATAACGAACGATTGCGTCAATCCAGGTCACTTCATTGACCCGAAAAATGACGCGCGGATGCTCGCGCACTTCCAGTTCGTCCACCGGTGTGCGGGCCAGAAGATCGCGATAGACGGCGACGCGTTCCATCATCTCCTCGCCAATTTCTTCCTCGACGATTTTTTGCATTGTTTTTGCAACGAACTCCAAATCGCTCTAATAAGCGATTTGAAATTTGATTTCGTTCCAGATGTAGGGAAACAGCGGCCACGAATAATTGTAAACGATAGAGTCGAGCACTTTCTCGTTCGGGAACCGGATGACCCGCCCACTCGGATGATCGCCGGAGATATATTGACCTCCAAATTCCCACAGCGTCGTGTCGAGATAGTCGACGTCGATCACATCGCCGGTAGCGTCGTCGATCTTGATGCGGTCGCCAACTTGATAAGGACGTCGGACGAGAATGAAAATCCAGGCGATAAAACTTTTCATCGGCGTTTGCACGGCTAAACCGACAATGATCGAGCCTATGCCGAGTGCGGTGAGTGCCGCGTACCAATTCACAAAGATCACCGAGATGGTGATGACGGCGATCAGCACACCGACGACCAAATACTGAATGCGCTGGAGCGTAAACCGAGTGACTGCATCCTCGATTCGTCCGATCGCATAAACTCGCACGGCTTTTGCGGTCGCAAGAATGACTACGATTAAAGCGAGGCCGCGGAGAATGCGTCGGCTGAAATCGACCTCCGTTTGCCGAAGCGGAATGAACTTGGAGCCGATGAGATAATAAAGAATCGCACAGCCGATGAGCACAAGTCCATGAGTAACGAACCAGAACTTGTCCGTGGCGCGAGCCTTGATCTTTTCGCTGGGCTTTTTTTCCCTGCGGTTCGAGCCAGGTCTTTGCGGACTTCCGGTTTCTCGGAAATTTGCTGTGCGGTTTCGGGCATCAATTATGAATCGCATCAGTGCGTAATGGTGAGCGCCACTTGCTGCATCGTAGAGCTCGCGGGCGAAACACCCGCCACTACATATTGAGTGCTACGCTGTCTTTACCCAGCACCGCAGCACTTCGGCGACGCTCCACGCTTGCGCGATGCAACCGCCGGCCAAGTGCGGTTCGTTCGCATCAAAAACTTCGCTAATTGTGCCAAGTCCATTATCGCTCAGGTGGGCCGGGAACGTTTCGAGAAATTTACGGGCGCCTCGCTTGTCATTCGGGTGAACTTTCAGCCAGGCGTCGATGAAGGGTCCGATCAGCCAGGCCCACACTGTTCCCTGATGATAAGCACCATCACGCGAGCGCAGGTCGCCGGAGTAAATTGGTTTATATTCTGGATCATCTGGCGAAAGCGAACGCAATCCAAGCGGTGTAAGCAATTTATTTTGCACGACATCGACAACGGACTTCCAGCGTTCCTGATCGAGTACAGGGTGGTCGAGGGAGACGGCAAAAAGCTGGTTTGGACGGCAAGAAACATCGTGCGCTTCTTTGTCGCCGTTGCAATCAACAACGTCGTAAAGATATCCGCCGTCGGCGAACCAGAAACGTTGATTGAATGAAACGCGCGCGCGTTGCGCATGTTCTTCATAATGCTGCGCAGCCGCCGCGCTGCCGGTTCGCTGCAACCAGCCCGCCAATAATTCCAATGCGTTATACCAAAGCGCGTTAATCTCGACCGCTTTTCCCCGCCGGGGCGTTACGATCCAGTCGCCAATCTTCGCGTCCATCCAGGTTAGCTGATAACCTTCCTCGCCTTGCACGAGGAGACCGTCGCTTGGATCGACATGAATATTAAACTTGGTCCCACGCAAATGTTTCTCGACGATGTCGATTAAAGCGGGCAGGAGAAGCTTGAGCGTCGTGCGATCACTCGTTATCTCGGTATAACGGGCGAGCGCATGAAAGAACCAGAGAGTCGCGTCGGCGGTGTGATAGAGGCCTTGCTTTGCGCCATCCGGAAACATGTTTGGGATCAAACCGTCACGAATGTAGTAAGCGAACGTGCGAAGAATGTAACCCGCTTCGAGCCAACGACCGGTTGTTAGGGTCAAGCCCTCGAGGCTGATCATCGTGTCGCGCCCCCAATCGGTGAACCAATGATAACCGGCGATGACGGTTCGCACTTCATCGCCAGCGGCGTGCGCGCGGGCCCCTTCCTCAAAGCGGCCGGCCGGCGTAATGATGAATTGATCAGCCGCGAAACTCAATTCGGCCGCGAAACCCTCGCGCGCATCGGGCATCGCAGAGTCGAGCAAACGAGCGCGCCGTTCACGTTCGGAAGCGAGTGCCTGCTCCGCGCCAAGCACCTCGACGATTTCCCATTTCTCCGTCGAAGCAATCAGGGTGGCGGTCATCTCTGCTCCAAAGTCGACATGGAAAAATCCGGGACTCCACAATTCGCCTTCGTGGGCATAACCGCGACTTTGTTCGATGCGATAAAGAACCTGCGGAATTTTCTTACCCGAAATCGTGAATGCGGATTCGCAGCCATAGAGTTTCATGCGCAACGAGGGAAATCCGGGCCGGGCTGGCGCGATCTCATAGCGGCCGTTTACCGCGCTGAGTTTGTATGGCCCAGCGGTGCCTTTGTTTACCGGAATCTCGTGATGTCGAAAATGAAACGCCGGCCGCAACTCCAGTCGCGGATGGCTCATGCCTTCCAGAATGCGGTAGCTCACGTGCACCGTGTTTTGCAAGTGCGGAAGAATTACCCGTTTTTCCAAAACCAGATCGCGCACGTGATAAGTCCAAATCGGCAACCCATCTTCGAGTCGAAATTCGCGCAGATAGCCCGCGCCCCGAAGATCAAGCTGACCGCCGGCACGTTCCTCCCCGCCTAACGAAATGACATCCCTGTTTTCGAAGCGGAGAGATTCGGAAACGTGGTTCCACATTACTACGCGCCCGAGTGGTGCCGCTAAGGCGGCAATGAGCAATCCGTGGTATCGCCGCGTAATCGCACCTGAAACCGTGCCGGAGGCGTAACCGCCCAGCCCGTTAGTCACGATCCATTCGCGATTGAGCAAAACTTCGCGCGAAGTTTGCGCCGGATCCCAATTCATCGTGCGCACGACGGCTGGGCTATACGTCATGTTCGTTGGTTGAATTTGAAGTTAAGGACGGCGTCGTTTTGGTGTGCGACGCGGGGCCTTTTCAGCAACCAGACGCAACGCAACCGCTGCTTCGGCGGGCAACAGCCATTGCTCTTGCGTCGCGAGTGGGACGGCGCCTGGGCCACCATAGCATGGTGACTCACTCGTCCACATGGTTTCCCACTCGAAACCCAGCGGCGGCGCCAGAAGCGGTTCGGGCGCGGGCGCGAGGACTTGACGTTTTCCAAAATTCACGATGAGCAAGCGCTCGTCGTTCTCACCTGCAAAAAACCGGAGCACAAAACTCGCCGGCCCGAGAACGGCGCCATCGACTTGGCTGGGCACTTGCTCGCGAAAGCGCGAATCTTCACGACGCAATTTGATAAGATCGACATACAGATCATAAAGCTCGCAGTTGGTCGTGCGCTCAGAAAAATTGAGCTTGCAACTCGCAAACACGCGCGGATCAGATGGTGACGGCAAATTCCTCTGGATCTCTTCATTGGCCATCGATGGGAACTGTGCCAGAAACTGAAAGCGACCTTTGCGGATCGCCTCGCGCATATCGCTGTCTCCCACATCGGTGAAAAATATGAAGGGACTGCTTGCGCCAAACTCCTGGCCTTGAAAAAGCATTGGTGTCCAAGGCCCGAGAAAGAGAAGTGCGGTCATGGCGCGATAGCGTCCAGGCGAAGTTTGGAAGCGCAATCGCTCGCCTCGCGGATTATTCGAAATCTGATCGTGGTTTTCGATGAAGGCGACAAACGTCTCCGGAGGTATGCCGAAAGTCGGTGTGCCACGCTGCGATTCCTGCCAGGAATATGGTTGGCCTTGGTAAAGATAACCGTACTTTGCTGCAGAAACGAACTCCTGCGGCAAACCGAGATAATCGGTGTAGTACGCTTCGTTCCTTCCGGTCAGAGCAACAAAGGCGCTGTGATGGAAGTCATCATTCAACAAACCGTCGAGATCGTCGCCGCCTTCGCTGCGCGGTCGCACTAGCTTGGCTTCCTGCGGTTCATTCTCCGCGATCAAAATCAGCATGCGCTTTCCAGCCGCGGCCCGAGCCGCTCGGCCGACTGCGCCGATGATATATTCTTCGGACTTATCATTCACGTCCTGCGTCGCGTCGAATCGGAAACCGTCAAAGTGAAACTCCTCGATCCAGTAACGCCCATTCGTAATGAAAAACTCGCGGACTGGATCTGAATTCAGCCCGTCAAAGTTAATCGATTCGCCCCAATCGTTTTCATATTGGGCCGTGAAATAATGATCGGAGAAAGCGCGGACGTAATTTCCGTCGGGACCAAAGTGGTTGTAAACGACATCAAGAATGACACACAAGCCTAACGAATGCGCGTGATTCACGAAACTGCGCAAGTCATCCGGAGCCCCGTACAAATGTGTGGGTGCAAAGAGATCGACACCGTCATACCCCCAACCGAAGTTTCCGGGAAAATCTGCAATCGGCATCACTTCAATAACGGTGATGCCAATGCGGGCCAACTCAGGCAGTTGTTCCGCGGCGGCGCGCCAGGTCCCTTCCTCGGTGAATGTACCCACGTGCATCTCATAAATGATCTGGCCCTTCAACTGCCTGCCGGGCCATTCTGCGTCCGACCAGCGAAACGTTGTAGGATCGACTATGCGGGAAGAACCATGCGGTCCATCGGGTTGGAAACGCGACGCTGGATCGGGATGAAAGTGTTCGGCGTTATCAACGCGAAACCGATAACAGTCACCGGCGCTGGCTTCGGCCGATCCGGAAAAATATCCGTCGTCTTCACGTTGGAGCGGATGAAAGGTGCGGCGCGCATGTTTTGCCGCGCTTTCTTCACGCACTACATCGACGCGTGTCGCTTTCGGTGCCCAAACTCGAAAATGCGTTTCGTTTGCGCCAATTAATTCCGCGCCGATGGGATAGCGGCGAAGTTCTCGCGGATCCGCCACGCAAGTTTTTCGCCCATCGGCCGTGTTACGACTGTGGGTTTCGATGATTTCTTTTTTCATCTGCAACATCAGCAATCAAAAGGGCCGTAGTCGAGGCCCGCTAGACCTCGGTGGTTGCCCAAAACTTGCGGAACGCGCTTGGCCAGCTGCGGTCCACCACACTTTTTCGGGCGCAGTCGCCCATTTTCTTCCGCAGTCCGGGATCAACAACCAATGCTCGCACTGCGCGCGTGAAATCATCGACATCGTGCGATTTGGTTATGAGACCGTTCGCTTTGTCTTCGACTAACTCCTTTGGGCCGCCGGAATCCGAGACGACGACTGGAACGCCGGATGCCTGCGCTTCGATGATAACATTGCCGAAAGTGTCGGTGGTGCTCGGAAAAGCAAAGATATCAGCTGAAGCATAAGCGGTGGCCAGCTCGGTACCGGTAAGGTATCCGGTGAACACTGCGTCCGGCAAAAGTTCGGAAAGCCCCTGAGAATAAGGCCCTTGGCCAACCACAAAAAGCTGGACCGACAAACCTTCATCGCGCAATCGCCGATAAGAGTTTGCCAGGACATCCAGATCTTTCTCTCGCGATATCCGCCCGACGTAAAGCAGGCGCACCTGGCCGTTGCTCGCTTCAAATTTCTCCCAAAACGTTGACTCGCGTCGCGCGGGTGTGAACAGTTCGGTATCGAGACCACGCGGGAAAATTTTCAATTTTCCAGGCTCGAAGCCCCGAGCGATCCAGTTCTGGCGATATTCTTCGGAATTGACGAAAACGGTATCGAGCTGGCCGTAAAACCAATGCATATAGTGCCAGGTCGCGCTCTCGAGAAAACTGTCCTCAGTGAGGATGCGAATGTATTGCGGAAAATCGGTGTGATAGATGCCACTGGTTTGCAGATTAAGCATCTTGCCCGCAAGCAGCCCCGTCAGGCCGATCGGTCCGGGCGTGCTGATAATAATCTCGGTAAATTTTTCCCGCTGGATGTAGTCGAGGATCTGAAGAATCGGCGGGAAGCTTAATTTTTGAAGCTCGTACTCCGGCAGCTCAAACTCGCCAATCGGCTGAAAGTTTTTGATCGGGATATCGTCTATCTGTAGCTCGCTGCGGGACGTTACGACGATTAATTCCTTTCCAGCTGCTGCCCCGGCCGCCGTCATTTTGCGAATCGTAGTAGCGACGCCATTGACGTCTTCGAGCGTATCAGTAAACCAAGCGCGTTTACGATTCTGCAGCGGAACGGGAATTTGCCCGGTTAATTCGCTAAAAATTTGCCGGAGCCACGAGCGAGACGGCGCTTGACTGTGAAAGCCGTAGAGGTACGGCGTTAGTATCACCAGGATCGGCACGATCGCACTGAGCGCTTGCATGCTCTCGACGACGTTTCCCCCACTGATTTGTTGGACGAATTTTTTGAAGAGACGGAAAGTGAGTTGCTCTGCGACCAGATTTGCCAGCAGAAAGGCCCGCCGCTCGGGCTCGGGAACCGCGCTGATCTCATCGCTGAGTTTCGCCTTTACTTCCGGCTGCGCGAAATAACCCGAAAGCTCCTTCCAAAGCGATCTGTTGGCCGGCTTGGCAAGGTCGAAGATTTTTCCCGATAAAACGCCCTGCGCGATAAAGCCGACTTTTTCCTTGAGTGTGAACTCAGTCGGATCGCGACCTTCCATGAAGCGCGAAAACATTTGTTCGAGGAGTGTGGCGCTTGGTCCTAGTTTTTCGTGGAAACGGTCCTGGATATAACACGCGACCGTGTTGTAGAAACTGTGCGAGATGGCGAGGGGAGTTCCGCCCCCACCGCGAGCCGTGCATGCCCCCGAACGTATATCCGCCAGAAACTTCTCCGGTGAATCCGCTGGCGGCGTTTCAGTGTATGCGCAAGCGATAAATTGTCCGCCGTGATCATCCGAGCCGCCCGTGAAAATCTTTATCCAGGGATCGGCGTGCGTTGGCGCAAGGTTATGCCGGTTAGCAAACATGTCGATCTTCTCTGGCGTCAAAGAGCCCAAAAGATTCTGAGCAAGTTCGCTCAGAAGCGTATCCCGTAAGCCGTTGACGGCTTCGAAGTGCTTAAAGAGCAAAATGAGGCGTTCCAGATGGGATGCAGTGAGCTGGCCATTGATACTGTAAAGCGGGTGGGCCACAGCGTGAGCGATCTGAGCGGTTTGGAGATAGCGCTGCAGCTCAAGAATATTCTCGCGGACGCCCTCAATATCGCGGTGTTGCTCTTCTGAAATTGCCCAGACCAGGATGTCGATCTTGCACGGATCCTGTGGAAAATAAGTCGTCACCTGTTCACTGATAAATGAGTGAGGCAAATCCATGATTTGCAGACAGCCCTCGATCGTATCGTGGTCGGTAATGGTGACGTAATCCATCCCGCGCTCCAGCAACTGCCGGTGCAACTCCCTGGGATCGGAGTAGCTGTCTGGAAAATCAAAACGGCGGAACAACCATTCCTCAGAGCGCGCGCTGTAGCGCGAGTGAATATGTAAATCGCACTTGCTCATTCTTCACGCTTTTCGGTCCGCCGTTAACCTTTGTTCGGCGATCCAGTCGCAATACGTCGTCGGCGTTCTTGTTTCGTCCATCATATCTATAAATCGCAGAATCTGTGTCCAAACGGCGGAGTGAGAATAATCGGGCGGATGGATGTTCAGGCGCAAGAGAGGATTGTTCTTCAAAAATTGGAACAGAGCAGCATTCCAGGCGCGGCTCACAGTCCGCCGCCAACTACTTCGGACGCTGTAAACAATCGATCTTGCGGCAAACTCTTGGTTCGAGCGAAGATCGCGCACGGTACGCAACCGGGTCGTGTATTCCAATTCGGCGTCGCGTGCGGCACACTCGGCTTCCGCGCTAAGTAGCCATGCTGGCGCGATAAAACCTTGTGGAGCCAGGCCGCTGGCGCGAAATTCATCGCGCGCGTTCGTGATCCGCCGCAGGGCTTCCTCGTAATCAAGGTCGTAAAATTCCCCTTCGTAATGGGTGTAAAACCTGGTCAGAAATTTGTCGCGCAAGGTTTCATTCGGACGGCGAGGACGTTCATGAAAATAGCCGTGGATGACGATTTCGTGTCCGTCCGACTCCAAATTTCGCAACCAGGCAACGAATTGTCGATCTTTTGTGACCAAACCTTGATGGTGATAGTCCGGGACAACGAGCAGAGAACAGACGCGCACACTGTGCCGGGATAATTCTGAAATGATCTCATTGGCAACATCTCGGTTGGAAGGAGCGATGTCGTGCAGAGAGACGACCATAAAGTCTTTCGCAGCGGCTGCCGTCGCGACGAGGGGTACGAATTGAGTGGCGACCACCGAAGTCATTTTTAAATTTTCAACAGCGCCGGTCCCAGCGACAAGCGCAAAAGAGCGGCACGAGGGCACGCTAGCTTCCCATCGCAACAATCGCACGAAACTCTAGAGCCGTCAGCGGCATGACGGAGAGGCGCGATTGGCGCACAAGCTGAATTTTCTTCAGTCGCGGGGCAGCCTTGATTTGCTGAAGTGTGACCGGTCGTCGCAGAGATTTGATCGGTGCAAGGTCCACGGCGCTCCAATCGCCTTCTTTAGCGGTTGGATCGGGATAAGCTCCTCGCATAACTTTGGCGATGCCGATAACGGCTTTGTCCTCTCCGCTGTGATAGAACAGGACTTCGTCGCCCCTTCTCATCCTGCGCAGATTATTCCGCGCCGCGTAATTTCGAACGCCCGTCCAATTGGTCTCGCCCTCGGCAGTAAAGTCTGACCATGAGTAAGAGGAGGGTTCTTGTTTTACCAGCCAGAAATCTTTCATGCGCAAATCGTAACACAGGCTTCGAGCCTGTCGCGTCGAGCGGGCATCCTGCCCGCACGAGAGGTCAGGCTGGAAGCCCGCCCGATAGATCAGGCAAGATGCCTGAATTACGTCGCTCCTTGTTCGACAACTGGGTGGGTTTGTTTCACAGTCGGGTTAAATGTCCCGCCTGCCATTTATCACGTTTGAAGGATCGGAAGGGTGCGGGAAATCCACGCAAGTGCAAAGACTGGCGGCGCGTCTTGATTGCGCAGGGGTTCCATATCTGGTGACCCGCGAGCCGGGCGGAACCGCGATTGGGGAATCAATTCGCGAGCTTCTACAGTTTGCGCCACAAGGCGTTGGCATGACACCGCACACGGAGCTGCTTTTGTTTGAAGCGAGCCGAAGTCAGTTAGTCCGCGAAAAGATCAAGCCAGCGCTTGGGCACGGCCTGTGCGTGATTTCAGATCGCTTCTTCGATTCAACCACAGTTTATCAAGGCGTAGCCCGGAAATTAGATCGACAAATTGTCGAACAGTTAAATGCATTTGCGATCGGCGACTGCCGGCCCGATGCGACCTTCGTGCTCGATGTCGATCCAGGCATCGCGCATTCGCGAATGCGACACACTGCGCGCAGACCGGACCGAATGGAACAGGAATCGACGGAATTTTATGAGCAGGTCCGCGAAGCCTATCGGGAACTTGCTGCACGCGAACCGAATCGGATCGTCGTGATCGACGGTTCGCGTCCGGAAGACAACATTGAGGACGAGATTTGGGAAATCATCTCCAGGCGATTCCCGGCGCTTGCTACCAATCTGCAATCTGGAATCCAAAATCCGCAATCATAAGATGGCCTTTTCCCGCACAGCAGCGCTGGAATATCTGCAACGGGCGCATCAGCAAAATCGGCTCGCGCACGCCTATTTGATTTCCGGACCGCCCGGCAGCGGGAAACAATTGCTCTCGGCGGAACTGGCCAGCTTGGTGAACGGAACAAACGCCAATGACGTTTTCTCCTCGAAAGCGCGGGAGATCTTCGTTGCCCGGCCCGAATCGAGATCCCGTCGCATCGTCATTAGCCAGATCCGCGAACTTGAGCACGCGTTGCAAATGTGCGCGTCAAATGGTCGGCGCAAAGTGGCGATCATTTCCGAGGCTGATCGGCTTCAGCCACAGGCTGCGAACGCGTTTCTCAAAACTCTGGAAGAACCGCCGAAGGACTCATTGCTGCTGCTTTTAAGCGCGCTGCCCGAAGCACTGCCCGACACAATTCTTTCCCGGTGCATCCCAATTCCACTTGCTCCAAACGGCGAGCACAGAAACAAATTGGAAGAGGAAAAGCTCGTGAAACTGCTTCAGCAGACCGCGCGCGAGCAGAGCTGGACTGTTCAGTATGCATATCGATTGGCTCAGGGATTTCAGCGTTTGCTCCGCCTGAGCCGCGAGCAAATTAAAGCCGAAACCGGCGAAGCATTGAAGGGAGAGGAAGCCCGCTACAAAAATTCGACCGATGGCGCCTGGCTCGAAGAACGCGAGGAATATTACAAGGCGCTTACCGAAAGTCTTTACCTGCAACTGCGCGCCGAACTCATCGAAGTTTTATTCGCTTGGTGGACTGATGTTCTTCGAGTGGGCAGCGATGTCGATCGCAGAGATTTGCCGAATGCGCGAAAAGAAACCGCCGCCCTCGCGAAGCGCTTTACGACGCCGGAAGTCCTGCGCAAGATTCGTCGCCTGGAAAAATTACGCCATCAGCTTGGCCGCAATATCCAGGAAGCACTCGCCATCGAAGTTACATTCCTCGGAATCTTCGCCGGTTGAAAGTATGCTACGCCACCTTCGTCATGTTTTGATCAGAGTGAAAACCTTGGGATGAGGTTCGACAATCAAGTTGCGATCGTAACCGGAGCAGGCAGGGGAATCGGTCATGCAATCGCTTTGCGGCTGGCGAGTGAAGGGGCGCGCCTCGCTTGCGTGAGTCGCACGGAAGCGAACGCAAAGAGGACGGCCGATGAAATCAATGGAAAGCGCGCGGATGCGGCAAAGCATTATGGTGTTGATGTTGCAGATCACGGAGCCGTGCAAAAAATTGGAGCGCAGATTCTGGAGGAGTTCGGCAACATCGACGTTCTGGTTAACAACGCCGGCGTAAAGCGCGATGCGCTGAGCGTGCGCATGTCTATCAAAGACTGGGACGCGGTCATCAATACAAACTTGAAAGGTGCATTCAGCTTTGTGCAGGTGGTCGAGCGCGCGATGATCAAGCAGCGCAGCGGGCGCATCATTAACATCAGCTCCGTGGTCGGGTTAATCGGCAACGCGGGTCAAACCAATTACGCTGCGAGCAAGGCCGGTCTGATCGGTTTCACAAAATCGCTCGCGCGTGAGTTGGCCAGCCGCAACATCACTGTGAACGCGGTCGCACCGGGGTTTATCGCTACCGACATGACCGCGGGACTGACTGACGAAATTAAAAAAAAGCTTGAGGCACAAATTCCGCTCGGAAAAACAGGCCGGCCCGAGGATGTCGCGAGCGTCGTCGCATTTCTCGCGTCTGCTGAAGCCAGTTACATTACTGGCCAGGTGTTATGTGTGGACGGTGGAATGGTGATGTAGGGAACTGTAGCGGCTGTCTATGACTGCCGATGAATTAATGCGCGTCTGCCAGAGACGCGGCTACAGCTTGCGCGGGTTTCATTTCCACTTCATCGTCACACCATGACGACAGAGAAGGCAACGTTTGGCGCGGGCTGTTTTTGGGGGGTCGAAGAAACTTTCAGGAAACTAAGAGGCGTTAAATCGACAGCGGTTGGCTATGCGGGCGGAACCAAGGAAAATCCGACCTACGAAGATGTTTGCACGGACAAAACCGGCCACGCCGAAGTGGTGGAAGTCGAATTCGATCC
>CATPAV010000170.1 GCA_955652245.1 uncultured Candidatus Udaeobacter sp.
CGTCATGTTCCGTTCCGTGTAGCGCCGCCACGCCTTCAATGATGATCCGGCGCGTTCCGGCGCCTTCAATCCTCGCGCCCATTTTGTTCAAAAAATTCGCAAGGTCCACCACTACGGGTTCCTGGGCCGCGCCTTCGATCACGGTCACACCATCCGCGAGCACAGCGGCCATCATCACGTTATCGGTGCCGAGAACTGACGGACCGAATTTGCCCCGCAGATTGATCACCGCACCGGTCAACTTGGGTGCAAAAACTTTCACGTTGCCACCTTCTACACGCACCGCCGCCCCGAGTCCCTCAAAGCCCTTCAAATGTAGATCAATCGGTCGATCACCGATCACGCAGCCTCCCGGCAACGACACGGTCGCTTCTTTGCAACGTCCGAGAAGGGGCCCAAGCACACAGACGGAAGCGCGCATTTTGCGCACGACGTCATAAGGCGCTACCGATCCGATGTTGTCAGCCGATACGCTAACTGTGCCGCTGGCGCGTTCCACTTGCGCACCCAGATGGATTAGAATTTGCAACATGTAGTGCGTGTCGCTCAGGTCGGGTACACCATGAACGACACACCGCTCCCGAGTGAGCAACGTCGCGGCCAGAATCGGCAGCGAGGAATTTTTCGAACCGCTCACCTTGATAGAACCCGAGAGCGGATGGCCGCCGTGAATAAGGATTTTATCCATACCTGGCAAAGAGGAATCGTGGTTTACCTGAATAATCGTTTTTCAAACGAATGTCGCGGTAATTTTTTTCCGCCAATCTGGAAAAAAGCGCTTCGCTCTGGCCCAGTCCGATTTCCAAGGCCAACATTGCGCCAGGGCGCAGGCGCGCCGGCGTCTGCCCAATCAGTTCCCGCACTAATTCGTCGCCCTGCCCGCCGGCAAAAAGCGCGACTTCCGGATCATGTAAAACCTCGCGCGAAAGCGTGTGTCGATCTTGCGCCGCAATGTAGGGAAGGTTCGCAACGATGAGATCGAAAATCTCATCAACATTTTCGAGAAGATTGCTTTTAAAAAACCGGACACGATCGCTTAAATCCAACCGGGCTGCATTTTCTCGGGCGAGGGCGAGCGCATCCTCGGAAATATCGGTCCCGGAAATTTTTGCCTCGGGAAATTCCGTCGCCAAAGTGAGCGCGATTACTCCGCTGCCAGTTCCAACGTCCAGGATTTCGGACTCCGGACTTCGGATTTCCGATTTCAAGAGCTCAACAAGTTCCTCCGTTTCAGGTCGCGGAACGAGTGCGCGGCTGTCACAGAGAAATATGTGTCCGCAAAATTCGACCGTGCCTAGCAGATGTTGAAGCGGCTCGCCTTCGCCGCGCCGCCTCACGACCTCGCGCAGCGGCACCAGTTCAGACTCTGTGAGCTCGCGTTCGAATTCGAGATAAAGGTCGAGCCGTTTCCGTCCCAGAACGTGAGCAAGCAAATGTTCCGCATTCAAACGCGGATTGTCGATCTTGCGCTTTTTGAAATACGCAGTCGTCGATTGCAATACATCGAGCATGGTCATTATCAATGAAGGGACGCGCGTTGTCGCTCCCTAAATCAAGGCGCTGACTTCGCAGCGCCCTCCACTACATTTCCGAACCGCGCCGCCATGTCCGCTGCCTGCAGAGATCGAATCAACTGGCCGAGATCGCCGTTCATCACGCGATCTAAATCATAAAGTGTCAGCCCAACGCGATGATCGGTCACCCGGTTCTGCGGAAAATTGTAGGTGCGAATTTTTTCTTCGCGGCCGCCGGTGCCGATCTGGCCGCGCCGCTGCGCACTATATTTCTCAGCTTCCTCGCGCTGCTTTCGCTCGAGCAAACGGGCGCGCAAGATCGACATCGCTTTCTCCTTGTTCTTGAGCTGACTACGTCCGTCCTGACAACGAACGATCGTTCCGGTTGGAATGTGCAAAACTTGGACCGCCGAATCGGTCGTATTCACGCCCTGCCCACCGGGGCCGCCGGCGCGCGAAACTTCGATGCGCAGATCTTCAGGCTTCAATTCAAGATCGACATCTTCCGCCTCTGGCAACACCGCGACGGTTGCAGTGGAGGTGTGAATACGGCCTTGCGCTTCCGTCGCCGGAACACGTTGCACGCGATGAACGCCGCTTTCGTAACGCAGTTTTCGAAAAACCGATTCTCCGGAAACGCGAAAAATTACTTCTTTTAGTCCGCCAAGCTCCGATGGACTCGATTCCAGGTCCTCGGTTTTTAATCCGGCTGATTCCGCATAACGATTGTACATCCGGTAGAGATCGGCGGCGAAAATCGCAGCTTCGCTTCCGCCTGTGCCGGCGCGGATTTCCACGATCGCATCTCGATTTTCGTTCTCGTCGAATGGAAGCAGGCCGATTTGAATTTCACGCTCAAGATCGGCAACCCGCTTTTCCAAATCGGGGATTTCGTCGTCGGCCATCGCCGCAATCTCGACATCACGCGAAGTGGTGAGCTCGCGGTTGTCGTCCAACTGACGTCGCGCCGCTTCTAGCTCGTTCCAGCGTTCGAGCAGGCCCTTGATGCTCGCATGTTCACGCATGATTTCACCGGCGCGCTTGCGATTATCAAAGAGACGCGGATCAGCGACTTCGCGTTCGAGTTCGGCGAAGCGTTCGCGTTTGCGTTCGATGAGCAGATTAAAATCCATACGTGTAGCGGCGCTCTATGAGCGCCGAAAGGATGCGGCGGTCATAGACCGCCGCTACAGAAGACAGCTAAGCTTTCTTCTCAGCCCGCGTGGCTTTGGTGCTACCGTAACGGCGGGTGAATTTTTCCACGCGCCCGGCGGTATCGACGAACTTTTGTTCGCCGGTGAAAAATGGATGGCAAGCGGCACAAATACCGATCTTAATATCGCGACGCGTCGAGCGGGTGTGATACACCGCGCCGCACGCACAAACGATGTCGGTCTCGTAGTACTCTGGATGAATGCCCGCTTTCATGTTCGGAAACGAGCGCGGAATCTAATCGCGCGAATGATTTTGTGCAAGCGATGAAGTCCGGCGACCCACTGCTCATGGCGTGGAGTGAGACGTTTCCGCAGAAAGGCGATGCGTCCGCGATTTTCGCAACAGACGGCAAAATCCTGCGGACGTTTCGTGAAGTCGAAGAGAGCGCGCGGGAATTCCAGGCGACGATAGACATCTTCCCCGACCATAGCGTTGTAGCGCTCCAACTCGGTAACCACGAAGATTGGCCGTCGATTTTGATCGCGGCTTTGCGTAAGGGCCTGGTTGTCCTTCCCCTGGAACAATCGATCAGCGATCAACAACGCGACGCGGCGCTGAAAATCTGTCAGGCAAGCGGAATTGTGGAGACGACGGTTCGTAAGATCGACAATGGCGGTTCGCCACATTGGGACAGAGAGCCTCCCTCCCTCTTGAAATTAACTTCTGGGACGACAGCTGCACCGCGCGCGATCCGGTTTCGCAGCGAACAACTGCTGGCCGATTGCAATCAGATCTGTGAGACCATGGGCATTAACGATACCAATCTCAATTTCGGCGTAATTCCGATTTCGCATTCTTACGGCTTTAGTAACTTGCTCACTCCGCTTATTGCCCGCGGCGTGCCGATGGTCTTGAGTCGCGACCGAACGCCCCGCGCCGTTCTTGTCGATCTTGCGCGAACAAACGCGACAGTTTTTCCTGGAACGCCGGTTTTCTATCAGGCATTCTGCGAAATGGAAGATATTCCGCGGTTGCCAAAACTGCGGCTTTGCATTTCGGCCGGCGCGCCGTTGCAGGTCGCCGTCGCGAAAAAATTCCGAGAGAAATTCAAGTTGCCGATTCACTCGTTTTACGGCGCGTCGGAGTGCGGCGGGATTTGTTACGACCGCGAGGCTACCAATGAGATCGAAGGTTTTGTCGGCCAGCCGATGAAGGGTGTCGATCTTGAAGTTATCAATCCCACGGCCTCGCCGAGTCAGGTCCGTGTGCGCAGCGCCGCCGTGGGGGACGGTTATTTTCCGGAGCCAGGCGAAGAAAAACTTGGCCGCGGATTTTTTGTCCCTGACGATCTATTAACGCAAGCGGAGCATGGATTTCAGATCGTTGGCCGAATTTCCGACGTAATCAATGTAGCCGGGAAGAAAGTGAATCCCGCGGAAGTGGAGGCGCACTTGCTGCGCTTTCGCGGCGTGCGTCAGGCGGTTGTGTTTGGTCGCGCTTCGCCGTTGCGAAATGAGGAAGTGGCGGCATGTGTGGTCGCTGTACCTGGCGTGACCGAAGCCGATCTGTTGCAATTTTGCCGCAGCGAATTGAGCGGCTGGCAAGTGCCCAAGCGGATTTTTATTCTCGATGCAATTCCTGTCAATGAGCGCGATAAAATCAGCCGGCGCGATCTCGCACGCCGTTTCCCAACAGTTAAAGAGAGATCGCCGTTGCGCTGATTGGGTTCTTGAATAAAACCTTTATATCGGATTTGCTTAGCGAAACCGTGGAGGACCATTATGCCGAAAACATCCGGCGAACCAAATTCAATACAATCTGGAGTCGAATCCGAGAATAGCGCAGATTTAGATCAAGCGGGCGGTGGATCGGTTTCGCAGGAGGAGGAAACTGCCGCGAACCAAATCAGCGCGCCCCCGGAAAGCCCGGGCAAATCCCACGACTGGTGGAGCGCGCCCCCGCCAACCGCGGATTGGGCCCAACCCGCCGCGAATGATGAAACTGCAGCTGATAATGTTTCGAAAGAGTCAACCACGGCCGATGTGTATTTTTGCGGTCAAACGAGTTTCTTTCCATTGAACCGGGCGCTCCAAGCCATCGTTAAAGAGAAACTCAGCGGATCGTTACGTTTATTCTGGGACCAGGAGCCAATAGTTCTTCTGACGCAGAATGGGGAGATTGTTTTTGCCACAACCCGGGATCTGGAACTTTATTGTCCGGAATCGCCGGCCGCCCTTGCCAACGTCGATGCGGAGATTGTTGCCAAAGCCCGCGCCGAACAGTCCGGAACGGGGACCCCGCTTTTCTTCACGCTGGCGCAGGCAGAAGCAATCACACGCCCGGCTGCTGTGGAATTGGCGCAGCATTATGGCCAAAAACTCTTTTCACAGCTTTGGCTGGCACCGCGCGTCTGGCTCATGTTCGAGAAACACGTGGAACTACCAAGTCTCGGTAACGACGTGACACCCGAGCCAGATGTCGATGATTGGGCATTGGAGAGCCTGCGGTTCGTTCAAGACATCAGCGAGCACATGGGCTTCGACCCGCGCGCCATCCCGGCTTACACGAAAGATGGCTTCGATCGCATCCGAAAACTTCAGTTAACGTCGGATGAGGCGCAATTCGCTTCCCAATTCAATGGCGTCCGGTCCGTCCAGCAAATTGCGAAGAATCTGCGGCTCGATTTGAAACTTGCCCGTTTGACACTGTTCCGTTTCGTCGCGCTTGAGATTGTGGAATGCTGGCCGGCCAGCACCGTCCCCCCGCCGGAGCGCAAGAGCATCTTACAGCGTGTCACCCGGTTGATCGGCCGGCGGCGATAACACTGCCGCCGAAAAACGGCGGTCGCGCATGAAGAGAAAAGTTCTTGTCGTCGATATCGGCGGCACTCAAGTGAAATTGCTGATGTCGCCGCTTGTCCAGCGTAATTTTGCTTCCGGACCGCGGATGCGACCAGAGGAGATGATGGCGAAACTCGAACGAACGGCGAGCGGATGGAAATTCGAGGTCGTCTCAATCGGCTTCCCCGCTCCTGTGCGCAAAGGCCGCATCATAAGAGACCCAAAGCATTTGGGCAAAGGCTGGGCTGGCTTCGATTTTGCCAGGGCGCTCGGCAAACCGGCGCGAGTAATTAACGATGCGGCGATGCAGGCTCTCGGCAGTTATCATGGCGGCGGTCGCATGCTTTTTCTTGGACTCGGGACCGGCCTTGGCTCTGCGCTTGTCTGGGAAAGGACTCTATTGCCGCTCGAGCTCGGCGATCTCCCTTATCTGGAGGACGAGATCATTGAAAATTATCTCGGTGTGCCGGACGTGGCGCTTCTCGGTGAAAAAAAATGGAAACGCGAAGTGATTTATGCGGTGACACAGTTAAAGCGATCGTTCATCGCTGATTACGTTGTCCTGGGCGGAGGCAATGTCAGACGCTTCGATACATTTCCGGAAGGCGTTGAGCCGGGACAAAACGAGAATGCATTTCTCGGAGGACTACGTTTGTGGGAGACCAAAAGACGTGCGCGCGAACTGAAATGGCACGTCCTCTGAGATGGCAAAATGTACATTCACAGAATATTTGAGTCTTCTCGGGGTGTCCCATGTCCACAAATTCTCCTCGGAGCAGTCGTGAAAAGCTAGTTTGCCGCCTTTGCGCACGCTCATCGTCCCAGGAGGAAGCGGCCTCCGCAAAGACATGACTCAGAAGAGGACACGTCTTCATCGAAAAGTACTCAAATATTCAGCGAAGGTACAGGTTGGGCGGCATCGTGCCAGGGAGGGGACTCGAACCCCTAAGGATTTCTCCACCAGATCCTAAGTCTGGCGCGTCTGCCAATTTCGCCACCCTGGCTCAAATTCGCTCGATCTAGCACAAACTCTAGTACAAACGGCGCCGAACATCTCGTGTCGCCTTGGTAAAACGGTTCCTACACGCGCACGACTTACACTCATCGATTCTCGGCTTTTCGACTGTTCACGACGAAAATCCCACAACCGCACAACGGTTTAACTGAAATCGGGGTCGTTTTCCATCTTGGCCAACTTGAATTCTATTTCACAAGGGGCAAGTTCGCCGCATACGGAGGTGTTGCAATTCCGGTGACCGGGACGGCTGACGGCTCCCCGGCCTGCTCTTTACGAGCGGCCAGCTTTCCTTCTTGCTGCCCAACGCGCTTTCATTAGTTGCGAAAGTTTTCTCCTCCCGGCTGCTGAGATTCCGCCCTTTCTCTTTGCAGTCGAGGCCGTCGCCGCCCTTCTCTTTTTCTTAGCCCATCGTGCCTTCATTGCAGCGCCAATTTTTGCACGAGCCTGAGGAGACATCCTTCGGCGGCCTCTGTGAGTCGATGAACTTGACGAGGAAGTTCTAAAGATCGAGGCAAGACGCTTTTGAAGGGTATCCATCTGCCGGCGAATAGAGACTGCTTGTTCCAGGGTTTTAAGCGATAGGTCCATGCGGTGTGCATAGCCGCTCTTTTTGCCCACAGCAACTACGTTTTTCGCTCGGACGTAGCGTTCTTGATTTCGAAATCTTTCTCCGACGTTTCAAGAGCGTGCAAACGATCGAAGACAGAAACTTTCGTCTTTCCGATGCGGATTCATCTGTCTAGTCTCCCTCGAGAAGGGCCCGGATCGAGGCCGTCCACACGAATCAGAATGCCCAACCAGCCGCCCGCCATTCAAACTTTTCAGATGCCGCAGATGCCGAGCATTCCGGTGCGGCTGATCGCTGGGATCGCCGCGATTATTCTCCTGATCGTCCTTGCGTGGACATCCTGCTACACGGTGCAGGCGGAATCGGAAGGGGTCGTTCTTCGCTTTGGCAAGTTTTTGAAAACGGTCGAGCCCGGGCTGCATTTCAAGCTGCCCTTCGGCATCGACAAAGTAGCTGTCCTGCCGACGCGGCGGCAATTGAAACTTGAGTTCGGCTTCGTCACTCCTGGATATACAAATCCCGACCAGCCGTCAAAAGATGCGGAAGAAGAAAGGTCAATGGTCACGGGCGACCTGAACGCCGCACTTGTCGAATGGGTCGTGCAATATCGCATCGACGATCCCAAACAATATTTGTTCGACGTCCGCAATCCCGCCCAAACCTTGCGCGATTTATCGGAAGCGGCCATGCGCGAAGTGATCGGCGACCGCACGGTGGACGAAGTCATTACGATCGGCCGGCAAGATATCGAAGTC
>CATPAV010000171.1 GCA_955652245.1 uncultured Candidatus Udaeobacter sp.
GCATCGAGCTGGACAACGATCCGGTTCATTCGGCCGCGGGACGAAAATGGGTCGAGAAACATTGGGATAAACTCGATTTTGTTCTCGGCTCGGTTCATTTCCTTGATCGGGACGATCAGATGTTCGACAGCGTCCCGGCCGGCGCCGAGCAATTCGATGGACGCGATATTGACGCAATTTACGCCGACTACTTTCGTCGTGTCCGCGAAATAGCAGCGACTGGTCTGGTCGATTGCCTCGCGCACATTGACCTGGTCAAGATTCATGGCGATCGGCCGAATTCCGAAATTGAAGCGATCGCCGGCGAAACACTTGATTTGATTCGTTCGCGCAACCTCGCGATTGAGCTTTCGACGGCCGGTTGGCGCAAACCGGTGAACGAACTTTATCCGAGCGACCAGATCATCCGGCTCGCGATAGAGAAGGGGATTTCGTTCACAACCGCGTCCGATGCGCACTCACACGTGCAGCTCGGCGAAAACTTCCACCGTCTGGCCGAGAAGATGTCGACCCTGGGGATTCGGGAGGTCTGCGTTTTCGAGAAACACAGGCGGTTCGTTAAATCGTTACAAAGTTAAATCGTTAAATCGGCTCTGCTTTTCTCCCGTTTTAACTTTGCAACGCTTTTAATAATTTTAACGTTATCCCATTCCCAGCCCGCCGGTGATCCTGCTCATCTCGGATTGAGCGAGAGCCTTGCCCTGCTCAATCGCCTGTTTCACACCACTTAAGACAATTTCCTCTAGAAACTCAACGTCGTTTGGATCGACAACTTCCTTGTCGATCTTGATTGCAATCACGTCACCTGCGCCGTTTGCGGTTACTTTCACTTTGCCGCCACCGGCGCTTACTTCGACAACTTTCTGTTCAAGCTCAGCCTGTGTCTTGGCCATTTGCTCCTGCATTTTCTGCGCCTGCTTCATCAGTTTGCTTAAATTCATACGGTTTTAGCTTAGGATTTTATTTCAGCTTTGAACATCTCGATCGCTTCCTGGATGAGCGGATCATCTTTGAAATCGTGAGCTCGAGAACTTTTGTGGGTCTGTGAAGGCGATGACTGCTTGAAAGGAAGTTCCTCTTTTACGCTGAGTTTCATTGTCCAGTCTTTTCCGATAATTTCATGCAAGAGGATTTCGAGAAATTTGCGATTAGTTTGTGTACCCAAAATGTCCATCATTGACCTTTGATCAGGCGCAAAACCGAGTAGGAAATTGCGGCCTTCAGTTCCGAGGACATGGGCCGTCGTTGCGGAATTTCGCAAAAACGCTTTTTGTGCCGGAATCTTTGCGCAAACTTCCTGCCAGACTCTCGCGGGATCAATATCTGAAGACGGCTCAGGCGCGTTGTATTGCGAGGGCTGCTCTGCGACGCGTGCAGATTTGTTGTAGCCGGGGTCGCTGACCCCAGCCAACGCTGTAGAGGCAGCTGTGCCGGCTCCGGACTTGGCGTCGGCGACCGCCGCGGCGCTTTTTTTCTGCGCAACCGTTTTGCCGCCGCGCAATGCGCTTAGGTTTTCGATTACCTCATCCAGCGTCGCCTGACTCAAACTCTGGATGGCTCTGATGAGCGCGACTTCGAAATGCAGCTTTTTGTTCGGGGCCCATTTCATTCGGCCTTCAGCAGTGGCAAATTGATCGATCAGCTCGAGCAAACGATCAGTCGTGATTAGTTCCGCGTGTGCCGCGAGCGATTTGTGCAAATCAGGATCGATATCTTCACTCAGCGCATCCGGTTTTGCCTTGAAAACAAGCAGATCGCGCAGATAAGCGATCCAATCCGACATGAGGCGCATCATGTCCTTCCCGCTTTCACACTGCTGATAGAGCAATTCCAGCGCGCCTGCCGTCTCGCTGCGTAAAACATGTCCTGTAAGATCGGCCACGGTTTGTTCGCTCGTGAATCCGAAAACATTCAGCACGTCCGCTTCGGCGATCGTTTCGCCACAAAATGCCACAAGCTGATCGAGCATCGATTCGGCATCGCGCAACCCGCCTTCTGCGCCACGCGCGATTGCGTGCGCTGCTGCTGGCTCAAGCGTGATCTTCTCTTTTCCAGCAATGAATTGCAGGTGCTGCGCAATCAAGTTTGCCGGGATACGGTGCAAATCGAAGCGCTGACATCGGCTCAGGATGGTTGGCAAAACTTTCTGCGGCTCAGTGGTCGCGAAAATAAATTTCACATGCGCGGGCGGCTCTTCGAGCGTTTTCAACAGCGCATTAAACGCCGCCGGAGAGAGCATGTGCACTTCGTCGATGAGATAAATTTTGTAACGTCCCTTGGCCGGCGCATAACGAACATTGTCACGCAATTGACGCACGTCTTCGACGCTGTTGTTGCTCGCGCCATCGATCTCGATCACGTCGAGACTGTTGCCCGCAGCAATCTCGCGGCAGTTGTCGCACACGCCGCATGGCGTGATAGTGGGACCATTGACGCAGTTAAGCGCTTTCGCCAGTATCCGCGCAGTCGATGTCTTGCCGATTCCGCGCGGCCCGACGAACAAATATGCATGCGCCAGCCGGTTCTGCGCGACGGCATTCTTGAGCGTGCGCGAGACATGCGTCTGCCCGACCAGATCGTCAAAAGTCTGTGGTCGATATTTTCTCGCGAAGACTTCGTAGCTCACGCATTTAATCTAAATGCGTTGCTTCATTCCCGAAAATAGAAAAGCATCCCTTCGGCTAAATTTCACGATGTTCACAAGATCGACATCCATTCTCTTGCTCTTACTCTTACTCTTGCTCTCGCTCGAGTCCCATGCCCGCGAGCCGCGAAAATCCCCTCCGACAAGATCGACAACGGAAAACAAACAAGTTCGTGCGCGTGATATTGGCATCCCGTTTGAAGGAACGCCTGGGAAATTCGACGCTATTACCGATGTCGCTGGCGTCGAGGTTGGTTACACCACACTCATCAGCGGTGAGGGGACACTTGAAGTCGGCAAAGGTCCGGTGCGCACGGGCGTCACCGCGATCTTGCCTCGCGGGCACGATTCGCTAAATGACCCCGTTTACGCTGGCGTGTTCAGTCTGAACGGCAACGGCGAAATGACGGGCACAGCCTGGGTCGAAGAAAGCGGGTTTCTCGAAGGCCCGATCGTCATCACAAACACGCACAGTGTGGGCGTCGCGCGCGACGCGGTTATCGGGTGGCGGGTCAAACACGGAGCAGCCGATAAGACGGGCTACTGGTGGAGTCTGCCGGTTGTGGCGGAAACCTGGGACGGCTGGCTTAATGATATTAATGGCTTTCATGTTAAGCCCGAGGACGTCGCTCATGCGCTCGATACCGCGCATGGCGGCCCAATTGAGGAGGGGAGTGTCGGCGGTGGGACGGGAATGATTTGCTACGAATTCAAAGGAGGGAACGGGACCGCTTCGCGCAAGGTCGATATAAACGTCGGCAAAGATACGCCGCCACGAAGTTTCATGGTTGGCGTTTTCGTTCAGGCAAATTGCGGGCGACGGCCGGAGCTTACGATCGCTGGTATTCCGATGGGCAAAGAAATTCCGGGTGAAGTTTACAAGGAAGAATCAGGTTCGATCATTATCGCGGTTGCGACCGATGCGCCGCTGTTACCGCATCAACTAAAACGTCTGGCGAGACGCGCCTCGCTCGGGCTGGCGCGTACCGGCAGCATTTCCGGAAATGGCTCGGGCGATCTCTTCATTGCATTTTCAACCGCGAATCCGGGTGCTGCGGCTCCGGATCAGGTGACACATTCGGTCGAGACGATTCCAAACGATCGCATTGATCCAATTTTTGCTGGCGTCGTGCAAGCCACTGAAGAGGCGATTGTCAATGCTTTGATCGACAATCAATCCATGACCGGCCGCGACAATCATCGTGTCGACGCCCTGCCGCACGATCGAATGCGAGAGTTATTGAAGAAATACAATCGGCTCCGCTGAGCAAAGTATGGCCGCCTGCTAATGACGGATTCTTACCGGAGCGCTTTCTCTATCGACGTCGGGTCATCGAGCAAAATCCATTCAATGACAGAAACCGGCAGGCTGCCGTTCTTGATCAAATCGTCGTGGAACCGGCCGAGCCGGAAATTGTCACCTTGTCGATCCTTGTAACGTCCGAGCAGATTCATGATCTGCCATTTGCCGATAATGTAGCTGATCTTTTGGGTTGGACTTGAAGCCGCGCCGGCCGCTTCGCCTTCGGCTGCTTCGTGGTCGAGTCCGCCAGCTTCCATGAAATATTTCACCGCTTGATCGAAGGTCCATCGGCCAGTGTGCAGGTTTACATCCACGCCGATGCGCGCAGAGCGATAACGCGATAACCCCAATATTTGCCCTTGTGCCGCCGAATTGTTCGAATAAAGGCCCGTGCGCATGAGCATTTCTTCGCCATACAGCGCCCAACCTTCCACGAACACGTTGTCCTCATGCTGGCGCCGAATCTCATCGCCTAAATGGTTCGCGATCGAGAGTTGGAGAAAATGGCCCGGAATACCCTCGTGTCCAAGGATGGGACGCGGGTCTTCAATCGCCGCGCGAATGTAAAAGTTTTTCGATTGCGGATTGTAAGTCGGAATGAAATAAAAACCGGTCGGGTCCTTATCGTAAACACCGGGTGGATTCATGAAACCGCCGGGACTCGTCGGTTTGAATGCCTCCGGCAATTGTCGAATCTGAAACGCGCCCAAATAATCCGGCAGGGTCACGAGATTGTGTTCCTTCAAAAAGCTGACCATTTCCTGCTCGCGACTCTCATACGCTTTCAAGAACGATGCTTGATCCGGCGGAATGCTAGCGCTACGCGCCGGATCAGGATCCGCCAGTTTCGGATCCGGCAAGAGCGCCTCCAGTGCGCGGTAGCGCGCCAGCTCCGCGCGTCCAATCATTTCCACCTGCGCCCCATCCAGAGGCAGCAGCAGGATGTGCTTGAGATAATAATTGTAATTGGCTTCGCCCATCGGAGCGAAGTCCACCATTTTCGGCAACCGTTTCTCCAGCTCGTCGGCATATTGGTGCAATGCCGAGAGCGCGACATCGCGCGCTTTAATCAGTTCATCGTGTTCGTCAGGCGCAAGATCGACATCGAGGGCTATGAGACTCTTGTTTAAAAGCGGATCGATGGAGCGCGCCGACTGAATCGCGAGCTGCGCGTAAAGTTTGACCGGATTTTGCAAATTGCTCAGACCCTGCCTGAGCAGTGCCGGCATCTGCCTGAGGCGCGCAGTCGCAGCGAGAGCGCGTTTGCGCGGCGTGTCGTATTCCTTTTTCAACAGCGAGAAAATAGCGTTCGTGCATTCGCTGGCGTAGACCTGCGGATTTGTTCGCTCGAATTTGAGGACGCGATTTCCGAAATCGACTTCTTCCAGTTGCGCCCGGAGAAGAACCCAGTCGATGCGCTCATCTTTTGGCCAGTTATCCGTCTTTATTGCGCGCACCTTTTCGAGAAGCGAATGAACATGCTGCGCGCGCTCCGCCGTTTTGGCCGGCGAATAATCGGTCAACCGATCGTCCCACGTATGCAATCCGGCGTCGCTGCTGCGGACCGGATAATTCTCATTGCGCCAGGCGTAGTAGTCGTCCGCCAGTTTGTGCAACGCCGCGATTGTCGCATTGGCATTCTGGTTTTTAAAGGGCTCTTCGTTTATCGTCGGCGTCGATTTCGTGATCAGCGCCTTATCCGAAACATTCGGGGTTCGCTGAACGGACGACTGCGCATAAATGCGGCCGAGTGCGAAAAAGAAGAAAACAAAAAGACAAAGAAAACGTCTAATGGTCTTCACGGCGTGATTCTAATCAACGACCTAGAATCGGGAAGTGGAAACCCGCAAAGCACTCGAGACATATACATATTTCAATCCGGCTCTTTCATCTCGGCGTGCAGTTGCCCCTTTAAATGTTGGCGCGCTGATTTTTTGATGGCACGCCGCTCGGCTGCGACCGCTTGCTTCTCTGCCTCCCGGTCTCTCCGTGTTCGGGTTTCGGCGGCCTCTGGCAAATGCGTGATCTTCGGACGCTGCGCACCGATTCTTCGCTCCTTGGGTTTTGCGTATGGATCCATCGCAGAATTTAGCGGCTTTTGTTTGCGATATATAGCACGGGTAACGCTGCGATTTGAAGCAGCACTGAGAACAAGATCACGGCGAGGATCGATTTGTCGTAAAGTAATCCCATTGCCGCGCTGCCAAGGAACCATGCAATTCCATAGCCCGTATCAAATAAACCAAAAGCCGTGCTGCGCTTCTCCGCTGGAATTACGCCGGTTAGCATTGCTTGGAACAATGAGCCTTGTGCGCTCATTCCGATTCCCCAGAAGATCATTCCCAGTAGCGCAATAAGCGAGCCGCCTAGAAAAACAAACGGCGCAAATGCGGCGGAAACCAGAAACGCGAACAAGGCGACGTTGGCGCCGAATTTGTCGAATAAGCGGCCAAATAACACTGCAGTCAGCGCGCTGGTTGCCATCGCGACCGCATAGAAAACCGGAATAAGATTTAGTGAGATCGTGTGCGCTTTTTGAAAGTGAAACCCGATCAGCGCGAAGTCCGCCATGCCTGCTGCTATCAAGGCGCCACCGCCGAGATAAATCCAATATGGCCGCGCTAAACGCTCGATTGCGCCAATCTGTTCCGTCGGAGGCTCTAGTTCCTGGGGGCGAGGGTGAAGGAGTCGGGCCCCCACCAGAGCGCCGAGACAAATAACCGCTGGAATGAGCAACATGCCGAAACCGGTTCGGTATCCGCCTTTGAGAAAAAGGATCAGCGCGACGAAGAGCGGACCGATCGTGGCGCCCAGTTGATCGAGCGCCTCGTTTAATCCAAAAGCCCAGCCGGCGCCAATGGAGCGACCGGCATGCGAGAGCATGGCTTCCACCGTTGGTTTTCGGATGCCTCTGCCAGCGCGTTCTGCAAATACCAACGCGGCTGCGAGCGGCCACCGCCCGGCCAGCGCCAGTGCCGGAACAGCGAGCATGTTGATCGCATAACCGGTAAAAGCGAAGAACCAGTACTTTCGAGTCTTATCTGCGAAATAGCCGGAAACCGAGCGCAGCGCATAACCGATCAGCTCGCCGAAACCACCGACAAATCCCACGACTGCCGCGCTCGCCCCTAACGAGCCGAGAAATGGGCCGACGATCCCGCGCGCGCCCTCATAGGTGAGATCGGCAAAGAGATTTACAATACCGATGATGAGGACAAAGCCGAGCGCCGATTTAATTCTCATGGCTAAAAGAATAGTTGTGGGTCATCGGTGAGAGAATGCAACGGAACGAAATGAAGATCCTTGGAATCACGAATTCATGCCAAAGCAGCGGTCGCTGAGATGTTGTCGTAGGTTAACCCTTTTCGTTCGGAGAGGGATTAGGAGCTCTCACTACGGGCCTCCAGAAGGTGAACGCCCAGCTTGAATTAAGCAAAACGGCGCCGCAAGTGGTCGAGAATCCGTAGCGCAATCCGTCACTGTAGCCGCTTCTCTCGCATTGACGGACCCCGCCTCCGCCACGCTTCGGGCGCGACAAGCAGGGCCGTGGCTACAGCGCTTCACCGCCTGGCGAGCTGATAGTCTGCCGAGTCGCGAGTCCGGCAGCGCGAGCGTTTGCGGATCAAAATTGCAAATCCGCAATCTAAAATCGAAAATGGAAAATGGGCGGTGAGGGTTTCGAACCCCCGACCTACTGGGTGTAAACCAGCCGCTCTACCACTGAGCTAACCGCCCGTCGCAGAGAAGTGAATAGTGAATAGTGAATAGTGATAAGTGACAAGTCACAAGTATCGCCTGCGCGCTCTTCGGATTTTCGTTACTTGCTTTACTAACGACCGACGGCGATGAACCCTTCGCGTTGCTGCTGGGCGTATTCTTGAGCCCACTTAGCTGTCAATTCCGAAAGCTGTGCTTGCGGGGTGTAATCAGACTTAGCAATGCTTGCTGCAAGATCCAGATCATTAGTTAGTTGAGACGACGGGACCTTGAATTGATACTGTCCGTCTGTAACCGTAATGGCTCAATCACCCTGGTCGAGTAATGTAACTTTCGTTCCCGGCGCAAAACCAATAACGCCTGAATCGATCCTGAGAGACGCTCGCTCAAGCAGAAAATATGTTCCTTCAGGTGCCAGGCGTCGTTGGGGCGTGACGGGGCGCGCAGGCGTCGGCTGGGCAGCAGGTTGTAGCGCGAGTCGTTTGGGGGGTGGAGGGGGATGAGCAGCCGCCGACTGGGGAGAACTGCCTTGCGCTGGAGTCGGCGCTGCTGCAGTAGGCGCAAACCAATGCCATACCAGGTAACCGACAATCACAATGGAGACGAGACCTAATATCACTCTCATGGCGGTGGTTATTCGATCAAGCGGATCAAAATGTTTAACTTGAAGCCGAAGAACTCGGTCCGACCCGCGATCTTATCAAGGAATAAAAGCCGGGTGCGAATAAAAAAGTGAACTCCACGGCTGGCGGAAATCGCCGGTTGCATTGTTGATTGCGTTTGGCTAGCGCTGGCGCAGGCCGGCGAATGGCGGTGCAACGGAAAGCCAATCAAAGCCGCATTTATCGTAAGGCGGACTGGCGCGCTGGCGGCGATAGCCGCCGTTTAGATTTGGGCCAGAATCGTGACCCAATAGCGAAGTTGGTTGATGTTCACGCCGATCATATTTGAACTGAGCAAGACTTCAACGCGCACCTCGACCCTTTCAGATTCATCGTCCCAGTCAGCCTCGACGGAGACGACGTGGACCGTGAAGCCCGCTGGTGCCCCTTGTATATCCACGGTCTGCAAAGACACGGAAGCCGTACCGATCGCCCGATAAAATTGCGGGCGGGGAAGAGTAGGGCCTACCAGGAAAGTCCATGTCTCGGTCGTCTCCTCTTGGGTACGAGTCAGAGACATCTGTACATTGGCAATTCCGGTACAGGTGAACAATCGATTCGCTCCGTCGGGCCCGGTCACAACTGCTTCCAAAACTTGTTCGCCAATGGTGTTCGTGGCAGGCATTATGGTCGCGTCTTTGAAAAATTCGATTGAAGTCTCAGCTACTGGAAAAGAGCTGTCAATGCGCTCGCGCCGATTCATTATGATTGGATCAATCGCGCCATCCTCAAAATGAAAGAGCACTATTTCGATGATTTGAAAGTGGGTGATCGCTTCAAGTCTGAACCGCTCGAAGTGACAGTGAAACAGGTTATCGAGTTCGCACACAAATTCGATCCGCAGATGTTTCATCTCACCCGCAAAAGTGCAGAGCGAACAATTTTCAAAGGTTTAGTGGCGAGCGGCTGGCATA
>CATPAV010000172.1 GCA_955652245.1 uncultured Candidatus Udaeobacter sp.
CAGCTGCGCCAAGGCGTTAACGGCTTCCAAGTTCACAGTCTGGCTCTATCAGATCGCACCGAAATGGACGAGACCGAAAACATTTTCCCGAAAGCGAAGTGGCGGAAGGGGTGGGATTCGAACCCACGGTGGGTTTCCCCACGCTCGATTTCGAGTCGAGTGCCTTAAACCGGACTCAGCCACCCTTCCCAGACTCCCTCCTACTTTGCGACTGGCAATTGTCGCCCGCAGCCTGTGGTTTGCAAAGGCAAAGCATCACGCCAGCTTCAAATCGCGATGAAAATTATGCCCACCGACGGCGGCATTGAGACGCGGATCATTTATGAATTCAAGCATGCAATCGCCGACTTCGAATCGTTCGAACTGCTGCAAGACGATTCGGGCCGCGACGTATGTCGATGTAGCGGCTGTCAATGCGGCCGCCGTTGCGCTTGTGCGCCAGGTAGCTCAGCTCGCGCAACACGGGCAGATGATTCTCGCCGGCGTGATCAGTCCGGCGTCCGATGGATACGCAATCGGGGAGGCGCTGAATGCTGATGATGCGTTTGCCTACCATTCCGAGACTTGGGCGCGCCATGAACTCGCGTGTGCGCGTGAGGTTGATCTGACAATTCTCGGCTGCTGCGGAGCGGATTACCGCAGCATTGAAGCTTTGGCAAAACAAGCGGTGCAGGAAGGGTGACTGAATCAAACTCGGCCAAAGCGGAGCTTTCTGAAAAAATGTTACAATTTTAGGCTTGCCTCGGATGATTTCGGTACTGCATATTGTGTGTCCGCTGGGCAGCCACGCTATTACTTGTTGTTGACTGAACTTCACAGGTTGTTGGCCTCGCTGTTCACGATTATTCCCATCTGATTCACAACCTCAACTGCTTTACCGCCATGATTCAATTAAAACGTGGAATTCCACCTGCCTCGCTTGATCAACCGCGTACATCGGCGAACCGCCAGAAAAACAAGGCCGTAAAAAGGACAAATACAGGTCTGCATGTTGAGCGTATCTTCAGCGACGCCTCGATCGCTCCCTTCAATCAAATCGGGTGGGAACAGCGCACAGCGGAGATCACTGATGACAGTGGCAAAGTTATTTTTAAACAGGAGAACATCGAGGTCCCAAAAAGCTGGAGCGCGCTCGCAACCAAGATTGCAGTCTCAAAATATTTTTACGGTGATATTGGAAACGGTACCGATCCCCACAAAGGCGGGCGGGAAACGTCGGTACGGCAATTGATTCATCGCGTCACGCGCACCATTGCTGATTGGGGCATGGCGGACGGTTATTTTGCGGATGCGGAAGCCGCGGAAAATTTTTATGACGAACTAACCTGGCTCTGTCTGAATCAGCATGGCGCATTTAACTCGCCGGTCTGGTTCAACGTCGGCTTATATTACCAATACGGCATCGGCAAAGGCGCGGGGGCCGGCAATTACTTTTACAACCGCGAAACCGGCAAAGCTGAACGCGCCGCGTCACAGTATGAATATCCGCAGGGAAGCGCCTGTTTTATTCAAAGCGTAGACGACACGATGGAAGATATTATGCAGCTGGCGACGAGCGAGGCGATGCTCTTCAAGTACGGCAGCGGCACTGGGACGGACCTTTCCTCGTTAAGATCGACAAGAGAAAAATTAAGCGGCGGCGGCAAACCAAGCGGGCCGCTTTCATTCCTGAAGGTTTACGATCAGGTCGCAAACGTAGTGAAGAGCGGTGGCAAAACGCGTCGCGCCGCGAAGATGAATACGCTCAAAGATTGGCACCCGGACATCGAAGAGTTCATCGACGCTAAGCAGAAAGAAGAAAAGAAAGCCTGGGCCCTGATCGAGCAAGGTTACGACGGCAGCTACAACGGCGACGCCTATGGCTCGGTAATGTATCAAAACGAAAACCTGAGCGTCCGGGTGAGCGACGAATTCATGGACGCGGCGCTCGAAGACCGCGAATGGTGGACGCGACGCGTGCGCGACGGAAAACCGTGCGAATGCAAAGATGCCCGGACGCTGTTGCGCAAGATCGCTGAAGGAACGCATGTTTGCGGAGATCCGGGGATGCAGTTCGATTCCACGATCCACAAATGGCACACCTGCAAAGGCACGGATCGTCAAAATTCCACCAATCCCTGCTCGGAATATCTCTTTCTTGATAATACGGCGTGCAATCTTGCATCACTCAATTTGATGAAGTTCAAGAGCCCGGACGGCGACTTCGACGTTGAGCGATTCAAAGCTGCGGTGCGTATTTTCATTACAGCTCAGGAAATTCTGGTCGATAACGCGAGTTACCCGATCAAGGAAATCGCCGAAAACTCGCATATTTTTCGCACACTCGGACTCGGGTACGCAAATCTCGGCTCTCTCGTCATGAGTTATGGTTTCGGCTACGACAGTGTCGAAGGCCGCGCGCTGTGCGGCGCGATCACAGCGATCATGACCGGCGAAGCATACGGGCAAAGCGCACGATTGGCGGAGGCGATCGGGCCGTTCCCAGGCTATCACGACGCAAGTGCCAGCGGCGTGCCGAAACCAGTCGCCAAGGACAATGTCGCGTCGATGCTGGAAGTGATCGAGTTACACCGTTGCGCAGTGCGCGAAATTTCGGACGCGAAAGAGTTCGCCCATTTGAAAGAAGAAGCGGCGAAAGTTTGGGATAGCACCGCTGAATTAGGCAAACAATACGGCTATCGCAACGCGCAGGTCACAGTTCTCGCACCGACAGGCACAATTAGTTTCCTGATGGATTGCGATACGACCGGGATCGAGCCGGACATCGCGCTCGTGAAATACAAGCTGCTCGCGGGCGGCGGAATGCTTAAAATTGTCAACCAAACCGTCAAACCCGCGCTCGAGAAACTCGGTTACAACTCTGAGGAGATCGAGCGGATCATCGCGCACATCGACGCGTTCGACACGATCGAGGACGCCACCGACACAGACGGATCAACGATTTCATCCGGGCTGAAACCAGAGCACTTGTCCATCTTCGATTGCGCATTCAAGCCATTCAAAGGCGAACGCAGTCTCAGTTACATGGCGCACCTGCGGATGATGGCCGCGGCACAACCATTCCTCAGTGGCGCAATTTCGAAAACGGTCAACATGCCGGAAGCGGCCACGGTCGATGACATCATGAACACGTACGTAGAGGGGTGGCGGCTTGGATTAAAATCGATCGCAATTTATCGTGACGGCTCGAAGCGTTCCGCGCCACTCAACACGCGTAAGACAAAAGACATGGGCGCGGCCGGAGATGTCGATCTTGCGTTGGATGTCACGGTTGAGCGCGGTGAATTTGAGAAGCGCATTCTCGAATTGGAAGAAGAGCTGGCGTTGGTCCGGAGCCGGCTCGATCAGCCGATCCGGCATCGGATGCCGGACACACGGATGTCGCTGACGCACCGGTTCGAGATCGCCGGACACGAAGGTTACATCACAGTCGGCTTGTACGAAGATGGTCAGCCGGGCGAGCTTTTCATCACGATGTCGAAGGAGGGAAGCACAATCGGCGGGTTAATGGACACCGTCGGCACCCTCACGTCGATTGCGCTCCAGTACGGCGTGCCGCTGGAGAGTCTCGCGAAGAAGTTCGCTTACCAAAGATTTGAACCGAGCGGGTTCACAAAAAATCCCGATATTCGCCATGCAACCAGCATCACTGATTATGTTTTTCGCTGGCTCGCCTGTCAGTTTATCAAAGGCTACAAGGAAGCCACCTCAGCAACACGCGGACAAACGGAATTGCCGTTGAAGGAGATTCCGGAGATGGAGAAAAAGGCGCTCAATCGACCCGTCTCCGATCTGGCGCGGACAGGCGAAAAGGAGCTGATCGACGTAATCACAGGTCATTCACCGAACGATGGCTCACCGCAGGTATCGGGCAATGGCAGGAGCCATGCTGACCGGGTACAAGAGGCGCTTGGAAATATGTTCATGGACATCGTCTGTTCGCATTGCGGCAGCGATAAGGTGATCCGGGCGGGGGCCTGCGGCGTTTGCACTGAATGCGGAACGAGCCAGGGCTGCAGCTGAATCGCTGGCCAGTCGAATAAGTGTCGACTGGCGGATCAGAGCGCCTCGCTGCTAACCGGCGACGCGTTGGCGCGCCGGCAATTTGCACGACTTGTGGACACGCGAAGTCGGCAGGCTACAGTTCGTGACCCGCCATTTTTGGTCAGCGGATTTTTATGAACAAATTCGACACAGAGCGGCAAAAAGAAATTCAGCAGGCGGAGGAACTGCTTTTCGCAGGCCCACAGGCGCTTGGCTTTGCTAAAGGTCTCTTCCAAGGTCATTTCGTTGCCGATTGGGTGATGCCTTATCCGCGCATCCCGGCAGCGCAACAGACAGAGCTGGACAAGTCGCTCGCGGACCTTCGGAAATTTCTCGACGAACATCTCAATCCTGTGGAAATAGATCGACAAGCGGATATTCCGCGCGAGATCATCGATGGACTTGGTCGCGTCGGCGTGCTGGGGGCGACCGCGCCAGTGGAGCACGGCGGACGGGGTTTTACGCAGATGGCCAACTGCAAACTCCTGGAGGAAATCGGAACGCGCTGCGCCTCAACTTCGGTGTTCGTCAACGCCCATCATTCAATCGGTATCCGCGCGTTGCTCCTTTTCGGGACGCATTCGCAAAAAGAAAAGTGGTTGCCGAGACTTGTGAATGGGGAACAGCTTGGCGCATTCGCATTGACCGAACGTGAAGCCGGCTCCGATGCAGCGAACGTCCAAATGCAAGCGTGTCCAAGCGAGGACGGCTCATATTTTATTTTGAATGGCGAAAAGCGTTACATCACCAATGCTGCAATTGCGCAAGTGCTGACAGTGATGGCGCGCACGCCGGTGCCGGGTTCGGACAAAACGGCGATCACGGCATTTCTGGTGACGCCAGACATGCCGGGGTTCACGGTATTGGAGGCTCGAATGCCGAAAATGGGAATCCGCGGCACCGCGACAGGCCGCTTCGCCCTGCGCGACACCAAAGTGCCAAAAGAAAACATTCTCGGTCCCATGGGCAAAGGTCTGAAGGTTGCGTTGACCGTGCTGGATTTTGGCCGGACAACATTCGGCGCATGTTGCACAGGCGCGGCCAAAACCTGTTTGCGCCTGGCCATCGAACACGCGAGCACGCGCAAACAGTTCAACAAAACTCTCGGTGAATTTGAGCTCGTCAAAAAGAAAGTCGCCCGCATCGCGGCAGGCGCTTATGCGATGGAGGCGATGACAACAATAACGGCATCCCTTATCGACCGCGGCCTGGAAGATTACATGGTCGAAACGGCAATGCTGAAAGTCTTTACGACCGAGCGGCTTTGGGAAATAATCAATGACACGTTCCAGATTTATGGCGGATCCGCCTACTTTGTCGATCTTCCACTGGAGCGAATGCTGCGCGATGCCCGCATTAACCAGATCGGCGAAGGCAGCAACGAAGTGCTCACTTCCTTTATTGCGCTGGTCGGGATGCGCGGGCCGGGAATGGAGTTTAAGGAAATTTACGACACAATGATGAAACCATCGCGCGATCGAATGGGCAAAGCGTGGACTGCTGGGAAGAACCGCCTCGGTGCGGCCATTCGGATCCCTGACGTGCCCGTTCGCAGCGAGCAGCTTCACGCGACGGCGCGGCGACTCGGGCGCCTGATTTGGCGTTTCAACTTCGCCGTGAATCGCGCATTAATTGCTTATCGCGAGCCGATTCTCGACATGCAGCTCGTCCAGGAACGGATTGCTGACGCGGCCATGGATCTTTTTGCCTCAACTTGTGTGCTCAGCCGTTGGGATGCCAAGCTTCAGTTCGCCCGGCGAAACGGAGACTCAGCGTCGGCTGATGACTCCGCCGCCGATCTCTTTTTACGTCAATCGTTCCGTCGAATTCGCCGCTTTCTTGGTGAATTGACTGACAATGATGATAAGTCGGTGCTTGCGACAGCAAAGTCGTTCTTGGGCAAGCCACCCAGCTAAATTTGGCCGCGCATATTTACACCGATAAAGATGTCGATCTTCGCTGGCTGAAGGGAAAAACGTGTGCAGTGATCGGCTTCGGCGCGCAAGGCCGCGCTCACGCTCTCAATCTCAGAGATAGCGGCGTTACTGTCATCATTGGTTTGTATCCTGGCAGCAAGTCGCGCGGGCGTGCCACGCGGTGCGGCCTCAAGGTGCTTGACACAGCAGAGGCTGCACGGCGGGCGGACATTATTTTTATTGCGCTTCCGGACACGCAAATGCCCGCGGTCTATAAGGAAGAAATCGCCCCCAGTCTGCGACCGGGTCAAACCCTGCTCTTCGCGCACGGTTTCGCGATTCATTACCGCACGATTATTGCCCGGAAAGACGTCGACGTTGTCATGGTCGCCCCGAAAGGTCTGGGACCGATGGTGCGCCGAGAATTTGTCAGAGGACGTGGCGCCCCCGGGCTGATTGCGATTCACCAAGACGCCACCGGCCACGCCAAGCGAACGGCACTGGCTTGGGCAAAAGGTATTGGCTGCACGCGCGCTGGCGTGCTCGAGACAACGTTTCGCGAGGAGACGGAAACCGATCTTTTTGGCGAGCAAGCAGTGCTGTGCGGTGGAACGTCCGCACTCATTCGCGCTGGCTTTGACACACTTGTTCGCGCTGGCTATCCGCCCGAACTCGCCTACTTCGAGTGTCTGCACGAATTAAAGTTTATCGTCGATCTTATCCATGAAGCGGGACTGGCCGGGATGCGCAGATTGATTTCCGATACCGCGAAGTGGGGTGAGCTGACCGTCGGCCCAAAAATTGTGGATCAAGCGGTCCAAACACGGATGAGGACGGCGCTGCGGGAAATCCGCTCAGGAAAATTTGCGCGCGAATTTATTCAGGAAATGAGCACCGGCCAAGCGCACTATGCGAAGCTCCTGCGCAAAGCTGAAAAGCATCCAATTGAAGAGGTCGGTGCACGGCTCCGCGGACTAATGAGTTGGAAAGAAAAAACAAAAAGCACCTAGCAGCGCTGGACAGCGCGCCACTTTCGGCGAACTCGGTCTTCCCGAAATTATTATTTCTCCGTCGCGCGCCCGATAATTTGTAGCGGGCTGGCAGTGGTCGGATTCTCCCCAAACCGATCGCATAGCTGGGGAATGCCGGAAGCTATGCTCTTCACGTAGCAGAGTTTTATGACTCTTGTCTGGGCAGCCTGCTGTGTTGGCGGCACAACTACGTTTTTGCTCGGATCGGCAAATGCCGATGCAGAGAATGCAAGGGCGAGCACGACGCTCGCGCAGCGAATCGACCAACCGCTTAGGCGACTAAGCCTATTTACAGTTGTCATGCGCAAAGTGTGCACCTTTTCACTCCGCACTGCAAGAGAAAAGAAATGCAATGATCGATCTCTTCAGGACAAAGAAGCGATAGTTTCGGCCATCGTGAGTACGGCTGACTGGCAACTCGCAGATGCCCGGCATCAATCCGCCCACAGAAAATGCTCCAGGCGCAAACGTTTGAGCCGCTCCTTTGCCTCGTCGCTCCGGCTGCCGCCGGATGCGGCCAGTTTTTCGTAGATAGCGGCAGCGGATTCCCATTTTGAATCGTCCTCCAACAGTCGCGCTGCGTTGAATCCCGCTTTGTAATACCAGAAGAGGTCGCGCCTCCGGTCCGGGCGAGCCTCATCCTCCAGGATTTTGTAAAACACGGCCAGAGCGCCAGCTCGGTCGCTTTGCTTTTCCAGGCAGAGGCCTTTTTTGAAAAGCGCCTGGTTGCGCCAGTGGATCGGCTCCTCCTTGTCGGAAATTAATTGATCATAAGCTTCGACCGCTCGCTGATAATTTGCGCTGCCAGCCATCTCAAAAAAAATGTCGCCCTTGCCGCAAAGCGCCTCTCTTTTCTCCGACGGTCGAGCGTTGCTCTTTAGCACCTCCTCATATAACAAAAGTGCATCCTGCGGCTTCCCCAGTTTCCGTTCGATCACAGCTTGCTCGTTGCGCGCAGCCCATTTCAAATCGCCATTCAATTGCACAACTTGATCAAACAGCAGGATCGCCCGGTCGAGCGAATGCTCGCCCATGCTCGACCTGGCCGATTCTGCCGCGAAAAAGAGCGCTTTCTCGCCAAGTGGGCCGTTCGGATTCTGCTGGGCTAGAATTTCAAACTGTGTTTGTGCGTTTGCGAAATCCTGGTGCCGATAATAAATCTCCGCCAATTTCATTCGAACATCCGGAACGAAGGACGAGGCGGCATGTTGTTGAAGAAAACGATTCGCCTGTTCGATGACTTTCGTTTCGTTAACATCCGCTGAGTCTTCAATCCAGATCATAAGATAATCGGCGCGCTCCGCCGCAGCCGTCGTTGGCTTTAAATCGGCCGCGCGCGCGAGGTCGTTCCGCGCTTCATCGAGACGCGGCGGCGTGGAATGGAAGGCCAGCTCGGCCAAACCAACCCAGGCTTCTGAGACGCGGGGATTCTTGGGAAAATCGCGAACAAATTCTCGCAGCGATTCGGCCGCTCTCTTCTCCCCTTTCGCGGCTTGCATCAAACCTTGCTCCAATCGCAAGTTGGCGCGCGATTCTTCATCGCCGCCCTGCTTTTCAAGTTCGTTGTAATCGGCCAAAAAACGGGCGTGATCACCCAGTTGCAGCCAGCCGGTGGATGCGTTGAAAAGCGCAAGTCCCGCCCATGGAGAAGCGGAATGCCCGATTTGTTCGAAGGCCGCGGTCGCCGCCTCAAAGCGTTTCGCGAGATACTGCGCTTGCGCGGAGAGAAGATTGATTTGATCAAGTAAAAGCGCGCTTGGATGAAGCAAGCGGGCATAATCCAAAATCGCAATCGCCTCATCGAAATATCGATCTTCCAACTCCAGTTGGGCAGACTCCAATAGGGCGGGCACGAGCGCAGGCGATTTGACGTCGCTGTGGCGCAGATCGCTAAACAATTGCCGAGCCCGTTCTCGGTGCCCGGCACGAACTTCAAGCCGAGCAAGATGCCATCGCGCGAACGCGCGCCGGGGCTGTTCTGGATGACGTACCCATCTTTCCAGTTCGTTGCGTGATGGTTTATGTTCGGCACGATAGAGTTCGTCTAGTTTTGCGAAAAGAATCGGGAGACCCGGATCCGCCGGATGATGATCGATAAATTGCTCAATGGCATCATCCCCGGCTTCGGGTGTTTTTAATTGCAGATGCGCATCGGCGATTCCGAAGAGTGCCGCGATTAGCGTGGCATGAGTGGCCCCCTCCGGTCTTTTCAGAAGCGCTTGTAACACAGCGATTGCTCTCTCGGGCCGCTGCAAAATCAGCTCGAGACGCCCGCGCAGAAGCCGTCGTTCCTTTCGCTCCGCGACTGATTTCGGTTGCATCTCGTCCAGGATGCGTCGCGCCTTGCCGGCGTCGGCCTTGTCGATGTACAATTCGGCCGATCGAAGCTGCGCCGGGATAGACCATTCTTTGTCGCGGAGGAGAACCAATATCTTTGCCAGCGCTTCATCTTGTCTTCCCATCGCGCGCAACATTTCCGCCGCTCCAAACGTGGCTGCTCCGCGAAATAATGAATTTGGGGCCGCCGCCAGTTCCTCGTAGAGCGGCAGCGCCTCGGCCCATCGATGCAAACTGGCAAGGGCTTGCGCGCGCCAAAACTTTGCCGATGGAACTTCGCGGAGCCGGGAATCCGCGAGCAACACGAGCGCGTCCTCTGGTTGCTTTGCGGTCACCTGAGCTTCCGCAAGTTTTTCCGCGACCGCGCGCCACGTTTCATCGGCCAAACTATTGTCGAGCAGGGCTCGCAAACGTACGACGGCGACTTCCGGAACATCTTCGCGCAATGGTTTCGTCGCCTCCGCCAATGCAGGTGAAATTTCTGCGCGCAATGACTGGAAAAACCAGATCGATAATCCGATCAAAGCAATCCTCCACGCCCGTCTCTTGGCTTCAAGACTGAACCTTCGGCGTTCTGCGCGGGGCGTTTTCATGAAAGCTTCAACATTGGCCGCAGATATTTGCCTGTGAAACTATTTGGCAGGTTGATAATCTTTTCCGGCGGACCAGCCCCAACGATCTCGCCGCCGCGTTCGCCGCCTTCAGGCCCGAGGTCAATGATCCAGTCGGCGCATTTAATCATCTCGAGATTATGCTCAATCACGATCACTGTGTTACCCGCGTTGCGCAGCTTCATCAATACCTGCAGCAATTTCTCGATGTCGGCGAAGTGCAATCCAGTCGTCGGCTCGTCAAGAATGTAAACGGTCCGGCCGGTCGCTTTTTTCGCAAGCTCCGTCGCGAGTTTGACGCGTTGCGCTTCCCCTCCGGAAAGGGTCGTTCCAGCCTGACCAAGTCGCAGATAACCGAGGCCCACATCCAGCAATGAATTTAACTTTTCGGAAATGCTCGGCACGTTGCGGAAAAACCGCGCCGCTTCATCCACGGTCAAATCGAGAACATCAGCGATGTTCTTGCCTTTGTAGGTAATTTCAAGCGTCTCGCGATTGTAGCGCTTGCCATGGCACACTTCGCATTCCACGTAAACGTCCGGCAAAAAATGCATCTCAATCTTGATCAACCCACCGCCTTCGCAATTTTCGCAACGCCCGCCTTTAACATTAAAGCTGAAACGCCCGGCATCATAACCGCGTACCCGCGCCGCGGGCAATTGACTGAATAATTCACGGATTGGTGCGAACGCGCCGGTGTATGTGACTGGATTGGATCGGGGCGTGCGGCCGATCGCGCTTTGATCGATCACGATCGCTTTATCAATCTGCTCCACTCCGCGAACGCTCTGATAAGTGCCGGGTTTTTCTTTCGAATTATAAAAATGTCGAAAGAGGCATCGCCGCAGAATATCATCCACTAACGTTGATTTGCCGCTGCCGGAGACCCCGGTCACACAG
>CATPAV010000173.1 GCA_955652245.1 uncultured Candidatus Udaeobacter sp.
CGAGCAGAAGTCGAGCGCTATTCTCCGGGACGGTGAAACGCAACTCAAGGTTTGTGCCGCGCCTCTGGATATCCGGTGGTTGGGAGTAGAGCAACAATTCGGACTCCGGTAAGCGCAGCCAGCGCTGCGGATCGTCGTACAAATTACGGGCGAGCTCGGTCGCACGTTCTGGGGAATTCAATTTCAAGAGCAATTTGGCTTTCACCGGGTTCTGCAAGGTAAGTGCGAGACCGAGCAATTGCGAAACGTCGAGCAGTTCGCGCGTGAAGATTGGATGGAAAACGCGTGAGAGATCGGGTGGATTCCGCGAAATCAGTCGCAACGCGCTCTCCCGATCGAGTGCCTGGAAACGATCAAACAATTGGCCGGTGATTTTCAGGTCCGGCTTCATCCCGAGTCGGACGAGAACCAATTCGTCCACTTCGTTCGGCGCTCCAACGGCGACCGTGGCGGGACCAACCCGCGCGACAGCGAACCCCGGTACCCGTTCCCAAACCGGCAAACCGCTGATGGTGCGCTTTTGGAAAGTCTTATCGTCACCCATCATGCGAATGACGCGGGAAACATCGCGGCGCGCCTCGACCAGGACGAACTCGCGAGCCTTTCCAGACTCATCTGTGGTAGCGGCGCGAGTGATGCGCACTGCATCATGAGGCAAATTCAATCCCGGAGTTGATGCGGCAGCGCCGATCAACCCGGACCAGGTCTTTGGCCAAATTTCTGGTTGATCTTTGCGCCACCGTTTCGGCAGGTCGGCGCGTTCAAATTGATCCGTGTTGATCGACAAAATCGCATCCGTCTCTTGTGGCAGCCATTCGCGTTTGCTCGGAGATTGGAAAGCAACCGGGAGAATGATCGCGAGCAGTGCCAGGACAGAAATGACGCTGAAATAGAACTTCCGCAGCTCCTGTTTATCGATCTGACTGGAGAGCGACGCCAGCTCCGCGCGGTGCTGCAAATGGCGATCTACGGCCTCACGATGGCGCTGCGTCTCCGTGAGCAGATGCGGCGCATTTGGCGGTGCAATTCCTTGCGCAGCAAGATGACGCCCGATGTTCAAATAGGCCGGATTTTTCCGCTCCTCAACCGTTTGATGAAGTAAGCGCGCTTCCCGAACTGCTTCCTGTTGTGCCTGGATATTGTCGACTAGTGTCCGATCGCGCGCTTCAAACTCGCTCCGAACGCGCTCCATATTTTTCTCAACGACCGAAAGTTCCGCTTCGGCGGCTATAAGTTTTTCTTTTGCGAAGCGAGCGGCGTCCGCGCTTCCCAGGCGGGCTCTGACAAGTTCGGCTCGTTCTTCCGGAAGGCGGGCGCGACGCGCGCTGATGCTCGTTGATTGGGCCTCGAGATCAGCTGGCGGTGGATTCAGTGCCTGCAGATCGGACAACTGTTTCAACAGCTCACGATCGGTGGCGTCGTTCTCCTGGATTCGGCGCTCGACGGCGGCCAGTTCGCGTTCGCAAACCTCAACCGCGTTCTTTGTTTGATTGCGTTGCTGGAGGAGCGGTTTTTTCTCCGCTTCCAATTTTGCAAGCGCAGCATTTTGTTCGCGCGCGTTTTGTTGTCGCTCCGCCTCGATTTTTTTGATGCCCTCTTCAATCTGGGCGATCCGAAGCGCGACTTCTTTTTGTTCCTGCTCCAGCTTCTTGAGTGCGACGATCTCATTGCGCAGCTCGGGAAAATTCGCCGCTTGCACGGTGCCTTCGCGTCCGAGATTGATCTCGCTCTTTTGCAGAAGGCGCTTCTCGTGACGCAGCGCGATGCGGGTGCGTTGGCGTCTCACTTTTAACGCCATCTCGCGCAGTCCTGTCCCGATAAAACTCACAGAAAGATGCTACGTGAATCCGCGTTCACACAAACGCAAAATCTTTATCCTGGCCATGAGACGACGCTCGCCACATTGTTTCACTCTTCAGATTCGCTTAATCGTGCCAGCACGCTGAAGTCTTCGAGCGTTGTTGTGTCACCGGTTACACTTTTTCCGCTTGCGATTTCTTTGAGAAGCCGTCGCATAATTTTGCCGCTGCGAGTTTTTGGCAGCGCCTCGGCAAAGCGAACCTCGTCTGGCTTCGCGATCGCGCCGATATGGGTGCCGACGTGGTCGCGCAATTCGGTTTTCAATCCGCGGGTGGGCTCGACGCCTGTTTTCAATGTCACGAAAGCAACAACACCCTGGCCTTTTAAATCATCTGGTCTTCCCACCACTGCGGCTTCGGCGACTCGCATGTGACTGACAAGCGCACTTTCGATCTCCGAAGTGCCGAGCCGGTGCCCGGCTACGTTTAAAACATCGTCGATGCGGCCAACAATCCAGAAATAGCCATCCTCGTCGCAGCGGGCGCCGTCTCCGGTGAGATAATTTCCCGGAAACTCGCTCCAATATTGTTTTTTGTAGCGCTCCTTGTCGCCGTAAATCGTGCGCAGCATAGAGGGCCATGGACGACGAATAATTAATTTACCGCCGACATTCGGCCCAACTTCGCGTCCTTTGTCATTGACAACCGCCGCATCGACACCAAAAAAAGGCAGCGTCGCACTGCCCGGTTTCGTTGGAATTGCGCCTGGGAGCGGCGTAATCAGAATCGAGCCGGTTTCCGTTTGCCACCACGTGTCCACAATTGGACAACGGCCACCGCCGATTTTCTGTTGATACCAAATCCACGCTTCCGGATTGATCGGTTCGCCCACGGTGCCAAGCAAGCGCAGCGAAGAAAGATCGTGCTTCGCCGGCCACTGGTCGCCCCAGCGAATGAAGGCGCGAATGGCAGTCGGCGCCGTATAAAGAATGTTGACCCGATAATCCTCGATGATTTTCCAGAACCGATCTGGCTCCGGCCAGTTCGGTGCGCCTTCGTACATGAGTGTCGTGGCGCCATTGGCCAGCGGTCCGTAAACGATGTAGCTGTGTCCGGTCACCCAGCCGACATCGGCCGTGCACCAAAAAATATCTTCATCCCGGATATCAAAGATATATTTGGTCGTCGAATAGACGCCGACGAGGTAACCGCCGGTGGTATGCAAAATTCCCTTCGGTTTCCCGGTGGAGCCGCTCGTGTACAGAATGTAAAGAGGATGTTCGCTGTCGAGCGCTGCTGGCGGACAATTTGCGTCGACATATTCCAGCTCGCGATGCCACCACACATCGCGATCTTCCTTCATGTGGATTTCGTTAACCGCGCGGCGAAAAACAATCACCCGTTTGATGGACGTTTCGCCGCGCAACGCGTCATCGACATTTTTCTTCAGTGGAACAATCCCGCCACGCCGGTAGCCGGCATCGGCGGTAATGACGGCGATCGCGCCGCTGTCGGCGATTCGATCGCGAATGCTGTCGGCGCTAAACCCGCCGAATACCACCGAATGCACCGCTCCGATGCGGGCGCAGGCCAG
>CATPAV010000174.1 GCA_955652245.1 uncultured Candidatus Udaeobacter sp.
CGCTGGCGCGTGCCGAGAAAACAGTTCGCAACATGCGCTGGTTTGAGGTGGCCGAGACCCGCGGATACATCGAAGACGGCAAGGTCGGTCATTGGCAGGTGACGCTAAAGATTGGCTTCACGCTTGAGCCTTGAGACTGATTGCGTTGCCGCGTGATGTTATTTGTGGGCCCCCGAAAGCTTTCGGGAATTATTCTTTAACATCGAGCACAAGACTGCTCGATCCGCCTATTCCTCTTCCTGCGCCGCCTGATACAATTTAGTCGCGCCGTAAATCAAAATGGCTGGCTTCAAGGCGACTGCAAGAAGGCGAAGCAGACCGCCCAGGATTCGGCCAATCGGCAGCCGATTTAAAATGTAACCGACTATAAATGCGTACAAGAGAGACTGGGCTGGCTTTTCTCGCACGTATTCCTCAGTTTGACTGAGAGCCGTCTCGAACTGCTCTTTTGCCCAGAACAATCCACGTTCCGGGAACTCCTCAAGCCTTTCAACAGATGATCGGTTCATATCCCTTAATGATTCGGATTCTAATCATTCTTTGCGCGCACCAATCTGGTCAACGCAAAATCAGCCAAATCGAGCTCGCGCCCCCACCTGCGGGAAAGTCAGGCAGAAGAGGTTGCCGATGGAATGTTCCCGCCCGTCGCGCTGTTTTGAGGCCATAGCGGGCCATGACTTCGAGCGCGTGTTCCCGCAAGGCCGAGCAATTTGTCGAAACGAGTATGTAACTATCTCGCTCTGCCAAGTCGAACGCGTTTACCAGCAATTTTTCAAAATCGCTTTCCACGTAAAAAGTCTTCCCGCCGGGCGAACGCGAAAAGGTCGGCGGGTCGAGAATGATCATGTCGAATTTCTCTCCCTTGCGCGCGAGCCGCGGCAACACCGCCATCACGTCGTCGGCAATGAAACGATGATCAATCGTCGGCAGACTGTTGATGGCAAAATTCTCTCGACCGCGCGCCAGCGATTTCTTGGAAAGATCAACATTGATCGTAGTTGCTCCGGCGCACGCGGCGCTAACAGAAAACGAGCAGGTATAGGCAAAACAATTCAAAAGACGCTTCGGAGCGATGTAGCGTACGTAGCGCCGATTTTCTCTTTGATCGACAAACAAGCCGACGGAGTAGCCTGCTCCGAAATCGATTCCAAACTTTAAATGTCGCTCGGTCGCGATCGTCTGTAAATTCTTAGCTGCATCACCAAAGATGAGGCGCGGCACTTCGCGTTCCTCATTTTTTCGGGGAAGGAATCGAGCGAAAATACGTCCAAACTCGAAGCGCACCGTGCTCGCCCACGAGTGTAGTTCTTGGATTAAACACTCGCGCGCTAGAACCGTTTTGAAGGAGATGAGGACGTCGCATCCGAAGCGCTCAACCCAACCGTCCTCAACCGTGCAGAGCCGATGCGCATCGGTTCCCTCCGCTTTAAAATCGCGCAGCAAGTTTGCTTCAATCCATCCAGATTTCGGTTTCATCGGCCGCGGTGATCTCTAACGGCATACTTGCGAATCGGCAGTGCGCAACGGATCGGTTGCCGCCGGGGCCGGGCGCGCTACACTCCCGCATCGCAGAGCGTCGCGTGCATAACTCGACTGCTGACCTATGCAACAAGTTACGGTTCGCGTTCCAGCGAGCACCTCTAATCTCGGCCCCGGCTTTGATTGTCTCGGTGTGGCGCTGCGTCTTTACAACGACGTGATTCTCACTCGCGGCGCGAAATCTCGGCCGCCAGCCATCGTGTGTGCCGCAGCGGATTTGTTTTTTCAGCGGACACGTTGTGTGCCGTTTTCATTTTCCGTTTTGATCAAAGGCGACGTTCCATCTTCGCGTGGTTTGGGTGGCAGTGTCACGGTGCGTCTTGGAGTTCTGGTTGCGCTGAATTTTTTGACCGGCAATCGTCTGGATCGATTGTCGATCTTTCAATTGTGCGCGCACCTGGAACGACACCCCGATAACGCCGCGCCAGCAGCTTTCGGCGGTTTCACAGTTGTAAGACAGGTGTCTCACCCGTCACGGCAGACGGGACTCCGGCCTGTCGATGTAAACGGAGCTGAGCTTCAGCGCTTCGGCGTTTCCGCGCGACTGCATTTTGTTCTGTTGATCCCAGACTTCGAAATCAAAACGGCAGCAGCGCGAAAAGTTCTACCTCCGAAAATTTCGCGTGTCGCAGCGGTTGAAAGCTGCCAGAACGCCTGCGCGATCACGGCGGCATTCGCGTCGCGCAATTATCGCAATTTACGCGGCGCTTTTCGCGATCATTTGCATCAGCCATATCGGCAAAAACTGGTTCCATTTCTGCCACGTGTCATAACCGCCGCCGAAAAAGCCGGCGCGCTCGGAGCATTTCTGAGCGGCAGTGGATCGACAATCTGCGCTGTCACATTGCAAGATCGAGATAAAGTCGCGACTGCCATGTTGCGCGCCGCGAGAACCTGTCCTGAGCGCGAGTCGAACGGATCGACATCTGCACGCACGCTGATCACCACCGCGGATAACGCGGGCGCGCAGATTCTCCATCAATCACCAGTCACTGTTCACTAATCACTATTCCCTTATGGGCCGCCACCTTGAGAATCTGGAGCAGTTTGGGATCGACGTCGTTCTCGAGCGCCGCCACGGCTTTCGGGCGCGCATTCTGCGCAGAATTCTTTACGCGCTCTCTTTTATTTATGAACGTCTCGTTCAACTCCGGCTTAATCTCTACCGGAAACGTCTTTTCCGAGAGCGCTCGCTCGGTTGTCTGGTCATCAGCATTGGGAACCTGACTGTCGGCGGCACGGGCAAGACCCCGATCGTCGAAAAATTCGCGCGCGCGCTGCAATTGGGTGGCCGCCAGGTCGCGATCCTGAGCCGCGGTTACAAGAGCGTACCTCTTAGACAAAACTGGCTGGACCGGCTTCGCGGAAAAGATGCCGATCTACCGCGTATCGTCTCGGATGGAAAATCGTTGCTGCTCGATTCGTTAACTGCCGGCGATGAGCCGTACATGCTGGCGCACAATTTGAAGAATGTGATTGTGCTGGTGGACAAGGACCGCGTAAAAAGCGGCCGCTTCGCCATCGACAAATGGAACGTCGATACACTGTTGCTCGACGACGGATTACAATATTTGCATCTCAAACATCGTCTCGACATCGTGTTGGTGGATCGCCAAGCGCCATTTGGGAACGAATTCCTGCTCCCTCGCGGCACCTTGCGCGAGAGCCCGCGCAATCTGAGGCGCGCGAGCTACATCTTTATTACCAAGAATACGGGCGAGCCAAATGATGCTCTCATCCAGCGTATTCGGGGTTATAATCGCACTGCCGAGATCATCGAATGCGCACACAAACCGCTCTATCTCCAGAATGTTTACACGGGCGAACGAGTGCCCCTTGAGCACCTCCGCGACGCATTTATCGGCTCAATTTGCGGGATCGCTGCGCCAGAAAGCTTTGAAAGCGGACTGAAAAAACTTGGCGCGCGTGTCGATCTTGCCAAGCATTACATCGATCACCACCGCTATAGTGAGGCCGAGTTACAGAGCTTCATCAATCGCTGCATCCGACGTGATTTGCAAATGATCGTGACAACGGAAAAAGACGCAGTCCGCATGCCACACTTGTCGGATTCGGAATTACGAGTGCCGATCTGTTTTTTGCGCGTCGAAATCGAGATTCTTAGCGGCCACGAAAGCTGGCAACATTGCGTCGCCCGCATCTGCAAACCACAGCCTGTGCTTTCACCCGAACGCTTTTTTGCCTGATCGTTTGTCATTCCGAGCGAAGTCGAGCCAATCTCTTACTGTTATGCCCGAGAAAGCCGAACTAATCGTCGAAGATCGGAAGATTCAGGTCTCGAATCTCGACAAGGTGCTTTATCCAAAGGTCGGATTCACAAAAGGACAAGTGATCGACTACTACATTCGTGTCGCGCCGGTACTGTTGTCCCATCTGAGAGATCGTCCCCTCACCATGAAACGCTATCCGAATGGCGTGGAGGGCGAATTCTTCTACGAAAAGAATTGCCCGTCGCATCGACCGAAGTGGGTGAAAACCGCCAAGGTCTGGAGCGAAGGCAACAACCGCATGATGGATTATTGCCTTGCCCAAGACTTGCCGACGCTCGTTTGGGCTGCGAACCTCGCTGATCTCGAATTGCACACATCACTTTCGCGTAAG
>CATPAV010000175.1 GCA_955652245.1 uncultured Candidatus Udaeobacter sp.
GACAAGTCGATCCGCCGCGTACCGCGATGTGCCGTATGATTCACAAGATCGAACGTGAGATCGCCCACTCGCAGATTGAGTACCGGCTCTTCTGAATAACGTCGCCCTAGCGCGTTTGCGCGCGCCACTAATTCCGGCATGGCAAAAGGCTTGGGCAAATAATCATCCGCGCCACGCCGCAATCCAGTTATACGATCCTTGACCTCTCCACGAGCAGTGAGCACCATAACACGGCTCGGAACATGTTGTGAACGCAGATGCCGTAAGACGTCGAGTCCGTTCATCCGGGGCAAACGAATATCGAGCACGATCAAATCGAAGGACGTTTCCGTCGCTTTGCGCAAAGCCCTTTCGCCATCATGGACGATAATTGGATCATGTCCGGCCTCCGTCAGCGCTGAAGCAATTTGCCGCGCTAATTTAACTTCATCTTCAACAACAAGGATGCGCATGACTTTTAAAAAGAAGTCAGATGCTCAAAAGCGCACGGTCAATTGTGCTGCGATCAAGTGGTTATCATCGCGCGGGCCCGTGGTTTCCTGTTGAAAGCTATACTGAAGCTTCAACTGCGTATGTGACGTAAAACGGTAGCCTGCGGCCACGTCGATTCGCCCGAGGTCCTGGCCCCAGTGAAATTGACCACCTGTGCCGTCGGAAACATTGCCGAAAAGTTGCTGGTTCCAACGGAGCGCGCCGAAGAGTTGCGGCGTGAATTTATATTTTGCCTCAAGATAGTAAGCGAATGTATCCGCGTCGCCTACCCGCGGCACTTCGAAACGGGCTTCGTAAAATTCCGCCCACAATTGCAAATGATGCGAGGCGAAGCTGACATCCTGCCCGAGAACAAACTCCCGGTAATCGCCAATGTCGCGTCCGGGCGGCAAGGTCTGTTCCGCTTCAGGCCGAAAATATGGACCGTCGCTTGCCGATAAACCAAAGTTCCAGATCTGATTCGGCCGGAAGCCGACGCGCCCACTGAACGTCGGATGCTCGAACCCAATCGCTGTGACGCTCCACGATTCAGGCCTCGAAGAGAGCGACGAGTTCTTCATTTCGGTCGCATAATCAAATCGGCCAAGTCGTCCCGAGAAAGAAATACCGCTTGCGTAACTCGGCCCCCAAATAACCGGATTGAATTCGTATTTTTCGTTGTCGAATCTGCCTATGAAATTCCGAGGTGAAACCGGCGCGGCTTTGTCGCTAATGGCGGTGACGTTTTCGTAAACCAGCGGCGCGTTGATGAACGGATTTTCCCACGACAAATGCCGCGGGACCCAATTACCGACAACGGTTGCAAACTTTCCCACTTGGAGATTGAAACGGCCGTCCTCCCACGGCGTAAAGCGAAGCGCATACTCGTCAAGGCGAATCTGAGCGTCGTGATCACTGGGGTCGAACCCACGGTCCAGCCGCGACTGAGTAAAGAAATAAATCTGGAACCCGAGTTGTGCATCGAGAAACAGCGTCAGACGCGGATTGAAGAGATTGTCGATGTTGCTGTCGATGAGTCCAGGGGCTGGTTGTTGGAAATGATACGCTTCAAGGTCGATAGTGCCGCTCAATCGCGCGCGAAGATTGTCCTCGAATGCAGCGATGGTGAGCGTGTTATCGAGCCGGTCGAAAAAATCCTCGACCTCAAACGCGCGTACTGTGCAAGCGACCAGACAAAAGCTGAGCGCCCGCAGCAGCTTCATATGGTTTGAGTTACGCCGTCCGGCGTTTGTGCCGCAATCGGAAAACGCGCCTCGAACTCGGTCCAATCGTCTTCTGAGCGCACCAGCCGCAAATCGCCGCCGTGCAATCGGACGAGTTCACGCGCCAAATTCAAACCGAGCCCATGACCGGAAACATCTGAGCTAATGCCGGCACGATGGAATCGCTCGAAGATGTGTTCCTGTGTGTCGCGTGCGATCGACCGGCCGGTGTTGCCGATTGTCAGCACAACTTCGCCTCTCTCTTTGTATGCGGTGACTCGAATGAGGCCCCCCGGTTGATTGTACTTTCGCGCATTCTCGAGAAGATTTTGCACGATGAGCGATGTATAAGGTTTTTCACCGGCGACACATAGATCGGCCGGAATTTTTTTCTCGATCTTCACATCCGGTGAATCGGGTAGCGCGCCAAGATCATCGAGCCATTCCTCGATGAGCTGACTGAGATTCACAGGTCCGGATTCGATCTCGAGATGACCCGCGTCCATACGCGCTAGGAGAAGCAAATCATCGATCACGCCAGTCAATCGGTGAGTTTGGTGAAGGAGCGCGGATAGTTCCTCGTAAATTTCAGGCTTAAAATCTTCGCGGCCGAGCAATCCTTCGAGACCCGCGCGAAGAATGGTGACCGGACTTTTCAACTGATGAGAAGCATCAGCCGAATATCTCGTCGATCTTCTCAATTTCTTCCTGGTCGAGGCGAGCGCGGTTTCGGCGCGTTTTCGTTGTGCGCGATTTTTTTCTGAATCCAACGCCAGCTTTTCAACCGGTATTGCAAACCGGGCCGCGACGAACTGACTGGCCACGAACCCGCCAAGCAAAAGCAATGCGCCCGCGCTGCCAATTCGCCGGCGGAGCCGATGGAGCTGAGCCATCGAATCAGCGAGCGAGTAAACGCAAATTTCGTACGCCGGTGGGAAGAGCGAATCCGGATTGAGTCGCCTGTAAAACAAGAGCTGCGGCGCACCGTTTATGGTGACGGTAAGGTTGTTTTGCGCAGAAGCGGAATCCGTGACCGCTTTTGTTACGTCGCGACCGAGCGCAGATTGCGCAGCCTTCGAAAGCGATGGCAAATGCAATCGGCCGTTTACCCAAATGCCGCTTTCCATTTCCGCACCCGCGTGTTTTCCGGTTACCTCGAATGGTATGAATCCGACGACAAGAGCCGAGATTACATTGTCTGTCTCAGTCGAAAAAATCGGCACCGCCACGATTTCATCGACAATCTCATCCTCAGCATCAACGTTTTCCTGCGCATAACCGATTTGTTGGGTCTCGGCTAATTGCTTCAAGCCCAGCTGCGCCTCCACCTGAGGGCTTAGTTCTCCGACGTCTTTCGGGTTCGGCGGCGACAGCACCGCGCCGCCCGCATCGAGAAAGCGATAGAATTTTGCGTGAAGCGAGGGAGCCTGCTCCTCTGGCGATGACTCTTCGCCTTCCATCAAGTCGCGCAATTCATCTTTTGCGCTCGGATACAGCAGATCGAGAGCGTTGTCTTCCAGTGCGGCGTGGATTCGCGGCCGCGACGCGAGTGCGCTGCAGCGTTCTGCGATCGCGTCGTGGCGAAATTTCTGCACTTTATCGAGCGAAGAAAGCTCGGCTTGAAAGCTTTGCTGCAAATCGCGCTTTGCCGATGCCGTGACATTGCGCTGAGCAAGATAAAAGTCGGAAGCGGTAATCGCGGAGACAACAAGCATTATCGCGGCCATTAATTTTGTCCGGAAACTTGTCAACTTGCGTTTGTTCGGCCGGCTCGCGGAGATCATGGGAAATCAATGTGCAGGGTTTCGCCGCTCTTCAGCTCCACCGGTCGTTCGCGCGTAGTCTTGCTGTCGATCCATGCTTTAAGCGTGTAATGACCAGCAGGAAGCCTGCTTAATCGAAATCGCCCGTCGGCACCCGTTACGACAAAATACGGCGTGTCGAGAACGAGAATGAGCCCGCGCATGTGCTCATGAATATCACAGCGAAGAGTCACCAGTCCTGGAGTATCGAAAACCTGTGACGGGATAGGTCTCTCCTCCGGGCGATAGCGGCCTAGATCGAAGCGTTTCGCTGGTGAGTACGAAAAAATGCTGTGATACGTATCGTCGAGGTTGGGGAATTCCACTTTTGTGCCGACCTGCACTGGCAAAAGCGACGGAACGAAAGCCAGGTTTTTTTGCGCGATCTGGTTCGTCGGAGACAACCTCACTTTCGGAAAGCCAGCAAGATAAACCACAGCCAGCGGCGGCTGCGTTGAGAGAACGCCCGCGCGCGTAACGATCTCGTAACGCTTGGCGACGACCGGCGCCGAATGCGATTTCGGCAGTCCCACGCGTCCCTCGACGGTAGCTTGCGCCAGAACTGAAATCGGAAGAAGCGCGACGACTGTGTTAAACCCTGCAAGTCTGCGCATCGTGATGATGGGGATAAGATGGTAACCCACGCCGTTCAGCGATGTTGCGCGTCTTCTGCTCGAGATGCGATAGTTTTGCGAAACTCTTTGGAAATAAACAGGAGAAAGAAATGGCGCTAGAGCTGAAAAGAGTATGCGAAAAATGCGGAGTGACGCTTACACCGAGCGGACTAGCATACATTTGCAGTTACGAATGCACATATTGCGCGAGTTGCGCCGAGCAAACGCACGCGGTCTGCCCAAATTGCGGGGGGGGACTCGTGCAACGGCCGCGTCGCGCAGACAAGTCTAGTTCGAGTGCCGCCGCTTGTGTTTGATACGATAGGTCAGGAAACACTCGTCGCCAACAACGCGGATGTCGATCAGCGAACAATGCACACTCGCGGGCAAAAATTGCTTACTGAGCCCGGTCAAAGTTGGTGCGTTGGCCCCGCCGAACATATAAGGGGCGATGGTCAGATTGAGTTGATCGACCAAGCCGCGCTCCAACAAGGCGCGAAACAGGGTTGGTCCGCCTTCGCACGCGACCGTGCGAACTTTGTATTTGTCGCGTAATGTTCGCAACATGGCGGCAAGATCGACATGTTGCGCCCTCGTTAGGTGAAGTGTCGCCTTCTCTCGTAAGGCTTGCCGATATTTCCGCGGCATTCGTCTGGCAGAAAAAATAAGGATCGGCGAAATGTCGGACTGAAAAATGTTCAACCGATTGCCGATCTTTCCTTTGTCGGAGACGATGACGCGAATCGGCGCTGGTGTCTGTCCGCGTTTTCGTCTCGCCTTCTGTAATTCAGGAGGAATGCCCAGGCGCACGTTGTCACGCTTTAAACTCGTGTGGCCGATCAGGACGGCGTCAGCCAGCGCGCGCTGACGAAACAAATGCAGCTTGTCTTCGCGCGAGGTGAAATCAACTGGCGTGAAATTTCGCGTCGTGGTCTTTCCGTCCACCGTCATCGCGAAGGTAGCGACGACAAATGGACGAGACGGAATGCGAGACGAGCCTTTCCGTCGCAATTGTCGGGACATTGAGCTCCCTGGCACATTTTTATTCCGTTTCGCTGATCCCATGTTCGAGAACGGCGATCTCTTTTTCCATCTCGCGCAATTTCACATGCGCGACTGCTCCGCTTGGTTTGTAAAAGAAGTAAACGACGGCTCCGGGCAGGCAGCAGATCAAAATGACGAGAAAACTGAGCGAGCCAACAAGAATCGCTGTGGCTTCTGGAACTCCACAAACGCCATTCAGCATGATCTGCAAAACTTTTTCGCGCCACCCGATACCGGCAAAACTGATCGGCATCGCAGAAATGGTGCGCTCAATTGGCATCACGGCAAAGAAATCCAGGATCTTTACGTTCGCGCGCAGTGAGTAAGCAACGCTAAGGAACGTCGCAAACGTTGCGAGATGCGCGACGATCGACGATCCAAACGCGACCAGGGTCGCGCGCCAATGCCGCGCGTAAAGATGATAAGCGGCGGAGATTTCAATCAGCTTTTCACGTCCGGGAAATCTTAGCGGCAACGAATGAAATAGCTTAAATCCGGTGATAACAAACGTAGTGAGCAATCCGGCGATTGAAACGCCCAGGACCACGAGCAATATCCAAAGCAACTGCCGCGTTTCAGTCGTTTGCGAAAGGAAATCATAGCGCAAACTGATGAGCGTACCGGTGATGGCGACCAGCGCGACCAGACCGATGATGCGATCGAATACCACTGCCAGCAATGCGCCCGCCTTCTTATCAGGCGTTTCCTTGAGCAGGTAGTAACTCTTAATAATATCGCCACCGGTTCCACCCGGCAGAAACTGGTTGTAAAACATCCCGATCAAGAACAAGCCCGACAGGCGCCAAAAACGCAGATGAATGCCTTGGACCTTCAGCAGAACGTGCCAGCGAAACGCAGCGGCTATTTCCACGATAACGTATGCGAAGATGCCAATTACAACCCAGGAATAACGCGCGTGCCGTAGCGCCTCAGCCATCTGCGTCCGTCTGTTGGGATCATGATAAACCCAGTAGAGCAGCGCGATCGTGACGGCGAGCTGGAAAACCGTGACCAGAATTTTTTTCATTCGCCGAAATGTTGTCTCCAAATTTGCATCGATCGCCGTATTTCATCGGCCGTTTTGCGCGGGCTCATCTCCCAGACAAATAAGCAGTTTGAGGGAAGGAGCGGAACAAGTTTCTCAAGATCGACATCTCCGGCAAACGGCGGCTGGTGATCCTGGGCTGGCCAGATGCAATCTTGCACGTGGCAGCCGAACGTGCGCGGAGCGATCCTGCGCAACCACTCGGCATGATCGAGAAACGCGAGGTTTTCTTTGATTTGAGCGTGACCGAAGTCATGCCAGTAGCCAACCTGCGGCGAGTCCATTTCGTCGAGTAGCGCCGGCAATTCGCGTTCAGTCGGGATTTCTTCATAACCGCGTCGATTTTCAAGCCCCAGTCTGACATTTTTCGAAGCGGCGTAATCGATCACGTGGCGCAGGCAATCCTTTACGCGTTGCAGGTAAGTGGCTGCATTTCTCTCACGTTTTTGCACCGCTCTTAACTTAAGGCGGACGTAATTGCGCGACAGGTATTCCCCGGCTTTCGCCAGTTCGATCAATGGATCGGTGACGGGTTGCATCTTCACTGCGCCTAAATGCAACACAACAAACGGCGCGCCTAATCGCGCAGCAAAATCAATTGTCTGAAACGTTTGCTTAATCGCGCGCTCACGTTCTTGCGGATAAACAGCGGAAAATTGATAGCAGTCGGGCAAAGCCGCCATGACTTCGACCGGCAGCGGACAAAAGTTATGCAGACTACTGAAGCGAACTTGGCCGGCATCGAACATTTTTTGGATTCCCGGCATGAGCGAGATGCGAATGCCGTGGCCCAGCTCAATCAAATCTAAGCCAAACTCGCCTTTGATCTCGCGCAGCATTTCATCGCCGGCATTGTGGCGTCCGGAGTTCCAACAGGTGGAAAATGAAATCATTCCTAAGGAACGGTCACGCCACCGACGTAAGTTCTGGCTCAGGCGCGGGCGAAATTGGGCGATCGCAAACGTGGCGACCAGCAAGGCTTAAGACGGAAAACGCAGCAGCCCCGTAAACTATGGATGCGACTGCAAGCGCAGTGCGCATTCCGACCAAATCGGAAAAGCCGGTGACGACCAGCCCGGCAATTGGCATTAAGCCAAAAAAACTCAGCCCAAAGACAGCGGAGACCCGCCCCCGCAACTCCGAGGGCGCGTGCTCTTGCACGATCGTGTTGGCCAGACCGAAATTCATGGAGAGCGCGACCGCCAATATTCCCATGGAGCCGGCGGTGAGAAGAAAACTGTGCGAACGCGACATGAAAAACATTCCGAGTGCGATAGCCAGCACGTTGCCGCTCATGAACTTTAGTCGTTTGTCTCGTGCGATC
>CATPAV010000176.1 GCA_955652245.1 uncultured Candidatus Udaeobacter sp.
CAACAGCGATGCGTGGGATTTCAGCGAACATACGCAAACAATCATACGAAAACCCGGATCGACGAAGCCTCCTAACCAATTCGATAATCTCGCCTCCGATATCGGCGTTGGAGTTCGTCTCGATTTGCCGATTGGTCCGCTGCGTATCGATTACGGAATTCCACTTCAAAAGGCTGGGAACAGCGGCGGTGGGAGGTTCAACTTCAATGTCGGTTATCAATTTTGAACGAATATAAATGGTTGCAGTCTAAAGCGGTTCCAGCCACCGTTACTTCTCTTATGAAAAAATTTCTCTCTATGGCCTTGGCTTTCACGCTCGCGTTTCCGGTCGTGGCTTTTGCCCAGGGCGCTTTTAAAATCGGAACTGTCGATATGCAACGCGCGTTCAAGGAATGCAACAAGACCAAGGACGCCGAAGCGAAAATCAATGACGCCAAAAACGCGGCTAAGAAGGAGTATGACGATCGCGCGGAATCCTATAAGAAGGCGCTTGATGAAATCAACACCCTGAACAAGCAGCTCGATGCCCCAGCGCTGAGCGTCGACGCCAAAGCACAAAAAGCGAAGGAGCGCGACGACAAGATCGCCAACATCAAGAATATGGAGCGGGAAATCAACGAATTCCGCCAAACTCGCGAACGGCAGCTGCAAGAACAAGCGATGCGCATGCGAGAGGGTATCGTAAAAGAAATCACCGATATAGTGATGGAAAAAGTCAAAGCCAACAACATGGACTTGGTGTTTGACAGATCCGGCATGAGCCTGAACGGCGTCCCTGTTTTAATGTACTCACACGACAACGTCGATTTCACCAGTGACATTATAGCCGTTCTCAACAAGCCCGGCCGCGCCATCTCAAGCGAGAAAACCTCGACGAGCCCGTCCGCGACCCCGGCGAGAGCTTTGAAACCTTAGTTTTAATTTCGACAATTCAAAAATGCACGCGAGCTAAGGTCGCGCGTGTTTTTTCGTCCAGGTGAAAAGGAGGTGCTCACCTCGCAGGGCAACGATTTATGAGCGGTTTCAAGCCGCGCACCTTTCGATTAGGTTTTCAAGCCAGAGTGCAATCGTTCTTCTCCTGCTTCACACGTTCAGCTTCAACTCGGCCGCGAATTGGCAGTCAACGCTCACTAAAGATCCACCCGGCAATTTTCCGGAGCTTCGACCGCTTCGTGCAACCTATCGTTTCGGCTGGTCTGGGCTGACGGCGGCCACTGGAGAAGTCCATTTTACAAAACCATCTCAAGACCGACTTCAGCTCGAGGGAACGGGAACGACGATCAGCTTTGTCCGCGCCTTGTGGAAACTGGACGTCAACTATCATGCGCTCGCGAATGCGGAAACGCTGCGTCCAGTCGAGACCCGGCAAACGGAGAATTATCGATCAAAAAAAATCGCTACCCAGCTCACTTTCACGAATAACGGGGTTATTCGCGTACGCACAGAAGGCCAGGGCGGCGCTGTCGGCACAAAGACTCGCGACTTTAGTTTTCCCAACTTGTTCGATTTGCATTCGGCGATGCTTTATCTGCGGAGTCAGCCACTGAGGGACCGCAGCATCCACCGCGTCGTCGTTTATCCCGCGACTTCTGCCTATCTTGCCACCGTCACGGTGCTGGGTCGGGAAAAAATTTCAGTGCGCGCCGGCAACTACGCTGCGATAAAAATGGGTTTGCAGCTTCACCGAATTGGCAAAAAGCTTGATTTGGAGCCACATCGGAAATTTCGGCGCGCCACAGTCTGGGTCTCGGACGACAATGATCGAATTCTGCTTCGCATCGAAGCGCAGGTTTTTGTCGGCACAGTCTTCGCCGAGCTACAGTCGGTACATTTCGATGGCCCAAAATCGTAATGCAGGCGTGACCTGCAATTCCATGAACATTCCAAGCTCGATGCCTATTCAGGAACCCATTCGCCGCGCACGGGCGGCTCGGGCCGAGGACGGACGCGGTGACGGGACGGATTGAAGATCGGTGCACGTGCTCGCGGCAATAACTCGAGCGCGGCAAGGGTTTCCAAATCGAACCGGCCTGTAACCGGAAGCCCCGTCCGCGCTTGATATGCGCGCAGCGAAAATTCCACCGCCGGCTGATACATACCGTCAATCTCACCGCGATAGAGGCCGCGACGCGCCAGCGCTATTTGTGCGGAAAGCACGAGATTGCGCTGCACATCGGGCGGCGCAGCCTCATAGGGAGTTCCAGCAAAAGGTGCTCCCGGTGCAGCGCCAGGCGTCACAGGATCTGATGGATAGAGTTGTCGATCTTGCGGTGGGTTGGAGGAAGGCTGCTCTGGCACCGGAGCCACGCCTGCCGATTCCTCTCGGAGATCAGAGGCGCCAGGGCTTGGCGATGGGCTAACCCTCACTGCCGGCTGTCCAGACGCAGAAGAATTAATTCCCAGTGAACGAAGCGTTTCAGTATTCAGCTCACCGTTAACCTCGAGTCCATTGCGAATTTGATAGCGCCGAATCGCGGCCGTTAGATTCGCATTGGTGTCCCCAGTAATCTCGCCATAATAAAACCCCTGATCCTTCAGTGCCTGTTGCACACTTTCGATCATCTGGTCCCCTCGAACCAGCGCAACCGATCCGAGGAAAACAAGCGCAACCACTTTGGCTTTCATCTCGATCTTAGTTTTGACGCCACTACTTTTTGCTTATTCAGCGCCTTCCCGGCGCAGTCACAGCTACGGCTGATTGACGTTGCTTTAAAGCGTCGCGATAACGTAAAATTCCGTCGCTGATGGCTGCGGCAAGTTGCTCACGATAATCTTCGCTCGTCAGCCTGGAATTATCCTCTTTGTTGGTGAGAAATCCTCCCTCAACCAAAACAGCCGGAGAAGTCACATTCGCGATCACAAAAAATTGTTTGGCCTTCGTCCCCCGATCAAGCGCCTGGGTGCGTGCAACCAGCGCTTCCTGAATAAACCCGGCGAGGCTTTGACTTTCCAGGTTCGGCGATTCAGAAAGTGCTCGCCACAAGAAAGGCAACCATGAAGTCATGAATGATCCCGGAGTGATTTGATGGGCGGCATAATAAGTTTCCACGCCAGTCGACACCGGGCGATTGTCTTCGTTAAAATGGATGCTGATAAAAATGCAATCGCTCACGCGATTGGCGAATGCCGCCCGCTCTGCCAGGGACACATAAGTGTCGCCCAGGCGTGTCATAACGGTCGCGATCCCTTCCGCCTCCAACAAGCGATCGACGCGGTGTGCTACATCCAGGGTCAAGTCTTTTTCAAGCACGCCGCCGCACATTGCGCCGGAATCCTGTCCACCATGTCCGGGATCAAGAACTACGACCGCGAATGGCCCCAGCGTTGCAGAAGGTTGCGCCATTCTCAATCTTGCGGGTTGCGGTTTCGACGTCCGCTGCATCCAAACAAAAGATGCGATCATTAAGAACAACCCGATTAAGGCCAGTATGCTCCGGACCGCTTGTCTCATTCGTGTTCGTCGGGCGAACATTTCTCTCCATATTTTAATCGTGAATCAACGCGCGTAGTTCCGCATCTAATAACGCACGATAGCGAATTCCCCTGCTCGGATCGCGTTCAAGGATTCCTGCTTCGATTCCGCTGTTGGCGAGCTGTTCAAGTCGATATTTAGTAACCGCCGAGCGCTCTGGCAGTTCCTTGGCGTCGCCGGTCTGTAAAGCCATATGTCCAACGCTCCACGCGTCGAGTGCGGATTTTAGCGCCGCCTCAAAACTAGTGTCCGGAGCATATTCGGCTTTGAGAAATGATTCCATCAGCTCCCTCGATTGCCGTGTCCCGCTCAGCGCGGCGAAGTCCTGTCGCGTTTGCGCGAAGGTGGTGCCGCTGGTTGCGATCTCGCCATCGTACTCCACCCGCAGAAACAGGTCCTCTTCGGGACGTTCTCCGACTTCCGCAAAGAGCATCCGCGCCAGGTACGGCGCGCCATAAACTTGTTCGAACGCACTCTTCATTACTGGGCTAAGCGAATAATGCACCAGCCGCCGCAATGAAACATCCGCCGTCGAGCGCGTAAAACCCTCCGTGCTGGCCAGCTCGATGGCCGCCATTCGCAACCGTTCAATGTCTCCCGGATGACCGATTGCTCCCATGGCAATGCGGTCATAAATTTCGAAAATTTTCTGCCGCGCCTGGCCGAGCGTAAGGAATAAAATGCCATCGCGATAACCCAGCGCTGCGATCGGACTGCCCGAAACGAGCTGTGCCTCGATGTACTCGCGGCGATTTGCGATCGCTTCGACCCAACGATACGGCTCCTCGATCATGCAACCGTTTTCTTGAAGACGGCAGCGATCTTGGTCTCCGGCAAGGTCGTGATGCCCTCGCGCGACACGATCTTAATGAGCGGATAAATTTTCCCGCTGCGATCCACCCCGCCGGTGGACGTGTCGGATTCCGCGGCGGTATCGAGCGCGCGCAATGCGATCGATACCGCCTCGTCTTCGCTCAATTTTTGCAGCGGCTTGGCGCCCCAATTGTTTTGGTAATAAAGAATGCCGCGCACGGAGGGCGAGCCCGATCCCGTTGCGGCGTAATCGGTCACTTCAAACTGCGCCCCCATCGCATCGTAAAAATAGAGTCGTGCCTCGGGCTTTGGATTAGAATCGTAGGTCGCGAAAATCGGGACGACCATTCCGACGCCTTGCATGACAAATCCGAAATTGTCGCGCAGTAGCTTGGAAAGAGCGCGCACCTTTCCATCGACGCTCATTTCCTGCAATTGCGTCCGCCGAAAGTATTGGAATGAATGTTCGAGCACGCGCGCCATTTCCCAGGCCGTCGCCGGCACGCCGGCGATGGCCATAATCGAGTGGCGATCGATTTCCAAAACTTTGTCGGCGCGATCGTAAACCACGGTGTTGCCGGAAGTCGCACGCCGATCGCCCGCCACGAGCACGCCACCTGAAAATTTGAAAGCAAGAATTGTGGTCGCCTCCGTCGGCTCCCAGCTTCTTTGCTGTAGCTTTCCTACCGGTCCAACTGCATCGACAATCGCCGCTGGACCAAGCAGCCCTTTGCGTCGTAGCAGCGTGGGGAAATCGTCGGCTGCGCCAGAAAAAGTCTGGTCAGGCCTCACCAGGGGCGCCTCCATTATTCGCCAGTGCGCTGGCGATAGCGCTTGGATTGATTGGGATCGACCTTGCGCATTTTTTTTAGAAGATCTTTTGTGTCCGGCCTCGAGACATCCGGCGAACGCGGGCCCCCGCCATCGCCTTGCTTCGGGCTCCACGGAACCGGATCGACTGGTTTTTGGATGCGCTCAGGCATGAAAAAATTTAAGGGTAAAAATTGGAAAGGCAAGCTGCCCGCCATGTTGGCGCCTCATTTCCAGAAGCTTGCCAGACACAGCCGCCAATGCCAAAATTTGCGCAATGAAGCTGGTCCCTATTTTCTTTGCAGCGCTCTTTTCCGGTTTCTCACTGTTTTCGGCAGCTTCAGCCCAGACGCCTGCGCCAGAGCCTCTCAAATCCGATGCGCCTCAACTTGAGGCGTTGGCGAAAAAAATAGATGAACAGAACGCGAAGATCGACGCCCTCTCTCAGGAAATCCTCAAGCTGGAGCAGCAGGTTTCTCACATTCGCCCAGGCGTAATGATTGGAGAGAGCACGCTCTCGCCTACAAACTCCACGGCTCCGGCCGAATCTGCGTCACACCCGGTGAGCGGGAACACCCATACAGTTGCGCGCGGAGAGACGCTCACTTCCATCGCGAAGATGTACAAAGTGGGTGTCGATGAATTGCAAAAGTCCAATAATATCGAAGACGGTCGGAAATTACAGGCGGGGCAAACAATCGTGATCCCCACTCCGCCGCCAGTGCCTTCTGCTTCACCCGCACCGTCCAATTGACGGAAGGCGTGAACCAAAGTTGGTTTCTGCGTTGCGGAAAGCGAGCAGCGTTACCAGGAGCTCGAACGAAAATATCAGGACCTCGCAGGTCAGATCTTCAGTCCGGCAAATTAGATCGACAGTTGCTCGTCGGGGGCATGAATTGACAAGGTCGCTATTTCCGCTGGGGTTTCCAGTTCAGGCTGCGGCGAGGTCTCGAGTAAACTCTGCTCGCACAGCCGGGCATATTTTCCGCCGAAGGCGAGCAATTCATCGTGCCTGCCGCGCTCAATGATTCGGCCGTGGTCGAGCACGAGGATCTGATCCGCGCGAACGATGGTTGAGAGCCGGTGCGCGATTACGATCGACGTACGGTGAAACATCAGGCGTTCGAGTGCTTCTTGAATCAGCCGCTCCGTCGCAGTGTCTACGCTCGCTGTCGCTTCATCGAGGATCAAAATTGGTGGATCCTTCAGCAGCGCGCGTGCAATGGATAAGCGTTGTTTTTCGCCCACGCTCAATTTCACGCCGCGTTCACCGACAACGCTTTCCAAACCAGCCGGCAACCGTTCGATGAATCCCCGCGCATTGGCTGCGTCCGCCGCGCGCCATAGTTCCACATCGGTCGCATCCGGTTTTCCCATCAAAAGATTTTCACGAATCGAGCCGTTGAATAGAAAACTCTCCTGCGTCACTACACCAATCGCTTCGCGTAAGCGGCCCAGGGGATATTCGCGGATCGGCTTTCTATCGATATAAATTTCACCATCGCTAAATTCGTAAAATCGAACGAGCAAGTTCACCAAAGTCGATTTTCCGGCACCGGTGGCGCCCACGAGCGCGACAGTTGCGCCTGGTGACGCGTGAAATGAAACGCGATCGAGCGCAGGAAGCCCCTCGGTATAACTGAAACTCACGTTCTCGTAGCGAATGTCGCCAGCGATTCGCGCTGACATCTTTCCATCGATCCAACCTGGCTCGACTGCTTCATCAAGAATTTCAAAAACACGTTCGCCCGCGGCGCGGCCGGCTTGCATAAGTTGGTTGAGCTGATGGAGCCGGCTGATTGGATCGTAAAGAAATGCCGTGAGCATAAGAAACGCGACCAGGTCGCCGATTTGCATCGAGCCCGTCAACACGGCGTGACTGCCAAACCCGAGCACGAGCACTGCGCCGAACGCCTCGAACATCGACATCGATGGGCTGTAGATCGCCCAAACCCGCATGACCACGAGCGTGGCGTGGCGCAATTGATCGCTCACCCGATTGAACCGCGCATGCTCGTCCTTCTCGCGCACGAAGCTTTTGATCTGGCGAACCCCGGAAAGATTATCGTGCAACAGCGCGTTCATGGCTGAAGCGGCGCGGCGTTGCAAACGATAACGGCGATGCGCAGTCAAAGTGTAAGTGAGCGCGCCGGCGATGAGCAATGGAAACGGCGCCAACGCAAGCAGTGCGAGCTTTGCGTTCAAATAAAACATCACGACCATTACGATCACAACCTGTAACAGGGCGACCACGCCTTGCTCGATACCGTCAATCAGCACGCGCTCGACCGAGTTCACATCCTCAATCACGCGCGTCATCAGATCGCCCGTGGCCCGATTATCGAACCAACGAAGCGGCAGCAACTGAATATGAGAATACAAATCGCTGCGCAGATCGAAGATCACTTTTTGCTCGAACGTATTGTTCAGCACAATCCGCACCGCATTGAAAGCATGCTGAAGCAGAAACGCCGCCGCCGCCAATAAAACCAACGGCAACAATTTCTCGGGATGATTCGTGCGCACAACGTCGTTGATGATCCATTTCGTCACGGCCGGGAAAATGATCACCATGAAAGTCCCAAGGACCGCACACGTCAGCGTCCCGACGGCGAGCAATGGATAGCGCTTCAGATAGGCAAACACGCGCCAGACCGTTTTCATTGCGCAATCAACCTCAACG
>CATPAV010000177.1 GCA_955652245.1 uncultured Candidatus Udaeobacter sp.
AGGCATATACCTCTTCTGGTGGCATCTCTGTGAATGGCCGAGCTGGCGTAATCGGCGAGCAAAAGACCACCTCAAAACCTCGGCCCCGAAAATAGTCCCTTCCCTTCCCGCTCACTTCTTCGTTAAACCACGGCGGATGAAGCAGGGCCACCCGGCGTACGTCCAAAGTGCGGAGTGCCTCACAAGCTGCCGGAGCAGTGAGAACCACGGGAATCCCCTGCGAGCGCGTTTCCAGGCGTGCCCGTACAGAGTCATCTGCCTCCGCACCGAGAGCGTAGCTGCTGCTAGTGAATGCGAAGAGAATCGCTCGCGGTTTCAAACCCGCGAGCAGTTCCACGGCATTGTCAACATGGGGTGGCTCGGCAAAGGAGCGCGGGTCGCCGCTCTTCCAAGGTACGCGGGATGTGTGGATAGACACGCCTGGCGGAGCCATAGCCCACATCTCTGATTCGGGTACGGGATCGGAATCAGGCGTCAAAACACCAATTCGTGCAAGTAAACCCGCGCCGTCTGCTTGCCAGGCAGAAGGGTGGGCTGCCAACGCTGAAGAGGAGCTAGCAGCCAAGGCACCTGTTGCCCCAAGACCCGCCAGTCTAATAAAGTGCCTGCGTTTCACTTTTTTCTTCTTTCTTAGACTGCCGAATCTAGCTCCCTTTTTCTCTTCCTGACAATCAAAACGCGTTCTAGAGCGTTCATGTGAACCGGGAAAGGGTATTCTGCGAAAGAGAGAAAAGGAACACACCAGCAAGGACCACCGCAAGGAATTCGTAGAATTCCGCGCAGAAGTACAAGGGCCCTGTGCAGCCATCGCCTGGTTAGAACTCATTTGTGGTCGCGACGGCGGAACAATAAGCCAAGTAGGCCTTGCGCATTCGGGCCTCCCACCGCTCACGAGGGGGCCATCTCTTCGCGACCCTTCAACCTTGCAAACCTGCGACCCTTCAACCTTGCAAACCTGCGACCTTTCAAACCCGGCGATTTTGATTCCCTGTAATCGAGCAGTCGTGATTCAGTGCGTTTGGGCGACAGTGCAGCAAGGCGCGGTCGAACAAATTGACGGGCGCTCGCCAAGTCGGCTTGCGTTCCGAAGCGCTTCCATTAGCCTAACGAAAGGAGTTTTATGAAAACAATTGTTCGTATTTTGTCATTACCATTGATCGGCTTGGTATGCGTTGGTTTAGCACAAGCGCAAAGCACGCCCGCGTCAGCGAAAGAAGAAAAGAGTGCTGCGCCATCATCGGCGGCGACGCCGGCTCCACGCACCGACGTTTATCATGTCCACTTCAATCATGCCGCACCCGGCAAAGCAGCAGCATTAGCAGATTTTCTTAAGGCTGGTAATCCGAATGCGCCGATGCCCGGCCATGTGCTCGTGCTTCGTCATCAGGATGGGGAACCTTGGGATTATGTGGCGATTCAGCATATGGGGACCAAGGCCACCGTGGAAGCCGCTGGCAATCCGCGCGGAGCGGCCATGAAAGACTTGAGTGACTGGCATGATGACACGTTTGTGAACGGTCCGTCATGGGCCGAGTTCGCCAAAGCCATGGGCATCGGCGACGAGGGCACGAGCAAGAGTGCGGAATCTGTCTATGTCGTTTCAGTCTATCGCCCTTTGCCGGGTCATCAGGATGCGCTGGAGAAATTCCTGAGCGAACCGCCGGCGAGATCGAATGATCTGAGTGTCGGCAATGTTTTGATGCAGCACTTGGAAGGCGGCGCGTGGCGTTATCTCACCATCTCGCGTTACAAATCATGGCAAGACTTCGCCACGAGCGAGAGCAACAGCGTGGCGCAGAGTTCAAAGGGCGAAGGCGGCTGGTTTCAATTGCGCGAACACATCTCCTTCCATAACGACACGGTCACCTACCGCATCGCGCCGTAGCGGAGAAAATCGGCGACATAAATCGAGGCTGCGTTTCGCCCGGGGCTCGCGTAAGAATTCCTTGGGCATAGTGCGACCCTGCGACAATAACCCTGCCCGGTAATCGAGCAGTCTGATTCAGTTCCTTCGTGCAGCGGGGCGGCAATTGCTACCGGGCTTTCGGGAAGCGTTGAGCACGGGTGCATTTGGCGGCTTCAAAGCCCGGAAAGCAACCGGATTGCCGGTGCCGAAGTGATTTTCGCTTAGGACCGCGAACACCCATGCGCCTTGATATTTGTAAGGAGCGATGACCAGAAGCGCGTTCACGTCCGAACGGTTCGCGTTTGTTTCGGCGAGTGCAAGCTCGCAAACAGAACAACGAGGGCCCGCACAAGCGCTTTTCACGCCCACGACATTACCCGGCAAATATACGGTTCGGACTTGAATTTCGGACGCACCAGCGCCGTCTAAATTGCCGTGGAACCTGCTCGGGTATGAGAGACTTTATGAATAATAGCGGGCATCTGGCAGTGAGCGAGGTGACTGCCCGTCGCGTCAAAGAAACGAAGGCGCACAAACGTTCGCGCAATCGCGGCCGAAATGGCAAGAACGCTCAGGCGAGTGGCCAATTCGAAACGACTATGGCCGCCGCCAGCACGCTCACTCGCACCAAAGTGCTTTTGCTCGCGGCGCTGCGCGTTTGGGAGCTCAAACACCGCCTCCGCGAATAACGGCGCGGCCGCCTGCTACAAAGCTACCGGGCTTTCGGGAAGTGTTAAATAGGGTGCCTACTTCGATGATCGCATTCGAAAGGAAATTGCAGCCGGTAATCTCATTCGATCACCGGCTGCAACCTGAATCAAGCGAGTCGTGCTGAGTTATTTCAGAGTGATCTCGCGCATCAATTTGCCGCCAAGGATTTCGCGAAGCTCTGCTCGTTTCATGGCTGCCTCACGCTGTTGGTCTTCGCCGCCGATAATTTTCTGAGCAATCGGGTCCGTCTTGGCCCTGAGACCGTCGAGCGCGGCCATGTTCTTGTATTCCACCATGTTTATAATGTTGTAGTCGCTCGGTGTAGAGGCTTCGCCCAAGAGGACCTTGTAGCTGACAATCAATCCCTGCTTTTTCTCTTCCTCCAAGGACGTTTTGAGGCTCTTCGCCAAGCCCTTCAGGTAATCATCAGTCATGCCCGGCTTCGTCCGGACCATGGTGACCTGCCAGACGGTCCCCTCAGTATAAGGGGCCGTGCTGCTCTCGACCGTAGTGGTTGTGGTGGTGGAGCTTTGAGCGAAACAAAGGCCGCTGCCGGTCAAAAGGATTGCGACGGCAACGATGAATTTACGTGCGGTGTTCATATCGGTAGTTTTTTCTATTGATGATGGTTAATGCGGATTGAGCCGAGCGGCTTCGCGAAGCGGAGGAGTCGACAATGGCAGGACCGGTGATAAGATCTTCCTGCTAATCAGTCAAGGCGTTCCGTTATGTCACCCACGCCCGCGCGCGGGCCGATAAAAGAATGCCGTCGGGTTAGTTGCAACCCCGGCGACATTGATTCCCGGTAACTTTGCAGCCGGGATTCAGTGCGTTCGGGCCGACAAGTTGTGCAAGGCACTTGCACGCACCGAAATGGTTCAACGCAACGGTGCGCTCGTTATCTTCCAAAGCATACAGCCAAATAA
>CATPAV010000178.1 GCA_955652245.1 uncultured Candidatus Udaeobacter sp.
CGCTGGTCGTGGGAGGGCTGGCGCTCGGCGGCGGTTCGCTGAAATCGGGACCGCTCCTCGGAGAACCACTTTCGTTTGGCCTGCTGAAAAGTATCGGGGGCGCGATGGTTCCGATTGCTTTCGCCTATGGCGGTTGGCAGACTGCGAGTTTCGTCGCCGGTGAAATGCGGGATGCACGCCGTGATTTGTCGCGCGGCTTGCTGATGGGCGTGGCTGGCGTAATCACGTTGTATCTTGCCGTCAACATTGCCTGTCTGCGCGTGCTTGGCCCAGCCGGTTTGGCTGCGACAGCGACGCCCGCTTCCAACGTGATGCAGATCGCACTAGGCGAACGCGGCGCGCAGTGGATCGCAGCTGGAATTGCAATTTCCACGCTTGGAATCCTCAGCCAAAGCATGCTAACGACTCCGCGCGTTTATTATGCCATGGCCCACGACGGCCTCTTCTTCAAAAGCGTTGGTAAGCTTTCGCGGGGCTCAAGAGCTCCGGTCGTGGCAATCCTGTTACAGGGAGTTGCCGCGATCATCATCGCCTGCTCCGGCACATACGGCGAGATCCTGAACTTCGAAATCACTGTCGATTTTATTTTCTTCGGGATGACTGCGGCGGCGCTGTTTGTTTTACGCCGGCGTCAGATCGGATCGGAAGCGGCCGTTTATCGAGCGCCCGGACATCCAGTCACTACGATCCTGTTTTTGTTGTCCTGCACAGGAATTGTCGGAAGCGCCATCGTATCCGCGCCTCGCAACAGTGCGATTGCGCTCTGTATCATGCTGACCGCGCTCCCGGCTTATTATTGTTGGAGCAGATTCAAACGATCCCACTCATGAGACATAAGCACTCCGACTACATGCATTGGTCGAAGACGCAGAGCCGCGCCCGGTTCAATCTCGCCACAAGCGGAGTTGCGGCGTTTCCGGTCGGCGAATTGCCAGCAGATTTCGAAAAATTGGAAATCACTGGCGAGAACAGTTACGGCTACGAAGCTCTGCAATCAGCGATCGCTAAACACCACGGGGTTAATCCTGAATGCGTGGTCGAAGCTGCCGGTACTTCCATGGCAAACCATCTGGCCATGGCTGCGATAATCGAGCCGGGCGATGAAGTTCTAATCGAACATCCGGCGTACGGCCCGATTCTGGACGTCGCTCGATATTTAGACGCGAAAGTGAAACGCTTTTCGCGGAGGGAAGAAAATGGTTGGAGAGTGGATGTGGACGAGATTCGTCGTGCCATTACGTCCAGGACGTGCCTCATCGTCGTCACAAATCTGCATAATCCAACGAGCGTCCTTACACCGGATTCGGTTCTGCGTGAGATTGGGGACATCGCGCGTAGTGTCGGAGCATTCGTGCTCGTCGATGAAGTTTACCTCGACGCGGTGTACAAGGACACGCCGCGAACGTCATTTCATCTTGGCCCCGAGTTCGTGGTGACGAGCAGTTTGACAAAAATTTATGGCGTCAGCGGACTGCGTTGCGGATGGGTCCTGGCGCGTCCCGATCTCGCTTGGAAAATGCGTCGCTTAAATGATCTCTACGCCGCAACGGCCGTTTTTCCCGGCGAGCTTCTTAGCGTCGTGGCCTTCGAACACCTGAAGCTACTTCGCGAAAGAGGACGCCGCGTTGTGGAAGCGGATCGTAAATTACTCCGCGATTTTTTAACACGGCAGTCCGCGCTTTCGTCCGTGCAGGCCGATTGGGGCACAACGTCATTTGTGCGCTTACGCAATGGCAAGGCCGACTCGTTTCTTGAACGGCTGCGAATGGAATTCGACACCTCGGCTGTTCCGGGCCGCTTCTTCGAAATGCCTAACCACTTCCGAATCGGTATGGGCGTGAACACGGAAATGTTTGCCGAGGGCCTGAACCGCATCGATCGCGCGCTTGCATAGGTAGATCGGCCGCTCCGCGGGCGATGCCCAAACAATTGCGGCTTTGCCGCCTAACTTTGACATCGACCAGCGACTGCTCGATCCACCCGTAACGCAGTTGCCCTACACCAGGCCATTTGCTTACGCCTTCGTGTGATCGACAATCAGGACGCAATGAAAATGCAGCACGATTTTGAGATTCGTCCGGCGTGTGTGGCAGATGTCCCGATCATTCTTAAATTAATTCGCGATCTGGCAACCTACGAACGCGCGCCTAACGAGGTCACCGCTACAGAAGAACAGCTTGTTGATGTTTTGTTCGGTGAAAAACCGGCCGCGGAGGTTTTGCTTGCGTTCGAGAAAGATACGCCGGTTGGGTTTGCCGTTTTCTTCCACAATTTCTCGACATGGCTCGGCCGGCCTGGACTTTATCTCGAAGATTTGTTCGTGAAGCCAGAAAAGCGGGGCAAAGGTTACGGGCGCGCTTTACTTGTCGATCTTGCCAAGATCGCCTATGATCGCGGCTGCGGCCGGTTGGAATGGGCGGTGCTCGATTGGAACGATCCTGCGATCAAGTTTTATCGCGCTCTCGGCGCGAAACCAATGGATGAATGGACCGTGTTCCGATTGACACCTGATGGAATCGCCCAGCTCGCGAAGTCCGACTCCATTGCGAGGGAACCATGACGACGGGCGGAACAAAGATCGAGGATTACGCGTTTTTGAGCGACACGCAGACCGGCGCGCTCGTGAGCCGCGACGGCTGCGTTGATTGGCTTTGCCTTCCGCGGTTCGATTCGCCGGCGTGCTTTGCTTCGCTCCTCGGTGAGAAAAAAAATGGCCACTGGCGATTTTTTCCTGAGGAAAAGATCGAGAACACGCGTCGCCGGTATCGGGACGACACGCTGATTCTCGAGACAGAAATTGAAACCAAAAGCGGCGCCGTGCGCCTGATCGATTTCATGCCTCCGCGAGGAGAGAATCCCGACATCATTCGAATCGTCGAAGGTTTGCGCGGCAAAATGTCGATGCACATGGAGCTGATCATCCGCTTCGATTATGGACAGATCGTTCCATGGGTGCGACAGCGTCACGGCGGGCTCGAGGCGGTTGCGGGACCTGATGGTTTGATCTTGCGAACCCCGATTGAAACGTACGGCAAAGATCTAACCACGGTCGCCGAGTTTGCCGTGGCGAAAGGGGAACGCGTCCCGTTTGTGCTCACCTGGTTCGCCTCTCATGAAGACCCGCCGAGGAAAGTAAATGCCGAGCACGCATTGCGCGACACCGAAAAATATTGGAGAGCTTGGTCGAGCCAATTTCAAAGCAAAGGGGAGTGGCGCGATGCGGTTATGCGTTCGCTCATCACCCTTAAAGGATTAACCTATGCCCCGACCGGCGGCTTGGTTGCCGCGCTCACGACTTCGTTGCCGGAAGAAATAGGAGGGGTCCGCAACTGGGATTATCGCTTCTGTTGGCTACGGGATGCGGCTCTAATTTTGCTCGCATTGTTGCGATCGGGTTATCGCGAAGAAGCCAAATCCTGGCGCCAATGGCTCCTGCGTGCCATTGCCGGCAGCCCGGCGCAAATGCAGGCAATCTATGGCGTGCGGGGCGAACGACGGCTCGAAGAATTCGAAATTCCCTGGTTGTCAGGCTACGAAAATTCCCAACCAGTCCGCGTCGGCAACGCGGCTTCCAATCAATTTCAGCTCGACGTTTATGGGGAGATCTTGGCCGCTATTTGGCAGGCCGATCGCGCTGGACTGAAACTGGAGGACCCGGATTGGGCTCTGATGGTCCAGTTGATGAAATTCCTGGAATCAAACTGGCAGAAACCGGACGAAGGAATGTGGGAAGTGCGCGGCGGACGAAAGCATTTTACGCATTCAAAAATGATGGCCTGGGTGGCATTCGATCGCGCCGTTAAACTTGTTGAGGAATGTGGCTGTGCGGCCGACGAACACTGCGATCGCTGGCAAAGAATTCGCGATCAAGTTCACGCGGAAGTTTGCGAGCGCGGCTACAACGTCGAGAAGAAAGCATTTACGCAATACTTCGGGTCAGATGCGATGGACGCGAGTCTCCTTTTGATGCCGCTTACCGGATTTCTTCCAATTACTGACGAACGGGTGCGAGGCACGATTGAGGCGATTGAACGCGAGCTTGTGCAGGACGGTCTTGTGTTGCGCTATCGCCCGCAGGAAGAAAAGGTTGATGGATTGCCGGGCCGGGAAGGCGTTTTTCTTCCTTGTTCTTTTTGGCTGGCCGATTGTTTGCATTTGCTCGGCCGGAAAAAAGAAGCGCGCGAGTTATTCGAACGCTTGCTCAATCTGCGCAACGATCTCGGACTTCTTTCAGAAGAATACGATCCTCGCGAAGAGCGTCAGCTCGGAAATTTCCCGCAGGCCTTTTCGCACGTCGCGCTCGTTAGTGCGGCCGCAATCTTAGGCAACGAAATCTTTCGCCCTTGGAGTGATTAAACTCGCGCTTCGGTGGAGGAGACGAGACGCCGGATTAAATCCTCAATAGCGACAATTCCGCGCAGATCTCTTTTATTATCCAGAACAGCAGCCAAGCTAAGACGCGCGGCACGCAACCGTTGGACAATACGGTAAGCTAATTCGTCCTCCGTGGTCAGCACGATTCGCCGCACGTAATTGCTCAGCGGCCTGGCTCCATTTTGTTCGAGGAGAATATCCAGAACGTTGATCAATCCGGTCGGCTGACCGTCGCGGCTAATCACAGGCAGACGGTCCAGACCTGAAGATGCGCCTAGCTTAAGCGCTTCCTCGGTTGATGCGCCCGGCTGCACCGCGATGACATTCGAGAGAGGCACCATCACGTCGCGCGCCTTAATGTTCCAGAAGTCAACGACGTTGTGAATCATTGCTCGTTCAGTGGCAGTCAGGGAGCCTTCGTGCTCACTTTGGGTCATGATCTGCTTCAGCTCCTCGCGCGCGGCAAAAAGCCGGGCATGTTTCGCGGCACGCCTTGGCAGTAGGAGCCGCCCCAATCGCTCGCCGAGTTCCAGTATAGGTGAGAGCAGGATCGACACGAATTCGAGAATGCCGGCCAGGCGAGCCAAAGCACGAAAGGGAAATCGCCGAAAAAGCGATTTCGGCAGGACGGAAAGCAGAAACAGATAAACTGGAACTGCGATCACCAACGCGAGAAAAAATCCGGCATACCCGAAGGAGTGAACCAGCTGCCGCGTCAACAAAAGGAGACCGAGTATATCGGCCGCGTTCGTAAAGAGCAGGACAGTTACGAGCAGCCGTTCCGGCTGTTTCAACAAGCGATTCAGCCGCAACGCGGGTGCTACACCTCGCTTCACATTTTGGCGTAACCGTACTGGGTCAATTGAAAGCAGCCCGCTTTCGATTCCGTTGAAGAAGAAGGAAACAATCCAGCAGCAGAAAATAATCAAGGCGGTCATCATGCTGCAACGCTGGTCTGGTGTGGTGTTTCCTCAACGTCGCCGCCGGTTGTTTTCTCGAGCAGCACTTCCTCGATTCGTTTGCGGCCGGCCCGACGCACGGTGATGACAAGGCGCGGAATCTCCAGTTTTGTCCCGGAGGCTGGCAAATAACCCAGGCGCGTGAAGATAAATCCGCCAATGGTGTCGATTCCTTCCGCTTCAATTTGAAACCCCAAATGTTCGCTTACATCATCAAGCCGCGCGTTTCCGCTCACGAGAAATTTCCCATCCTCAAGCGGCTCGATGTAAAGATCGAGATCTCCCCGCGGAATCGCGTCGCTAAGAATTTCCTCCACGATATCAGACATGGTGATGATGCCTTCGGTACCTCCAAACTCATCCACCACCACGGCCATTCCCTGAGGATGGGTCAGAAACAGCTTGAGCAACTCCAGTGCGCGCATCGTCTCAGGCACAAAAGAGGGAGCGATTAATTTTTCCGTGTAATGATCTGACGGATCGAGCAGGAACATTTTCACATCGATGATCCCGAGAATTTGGTCGGGCGTATCCGCGTAAACCGGAACGCGACGATAACGTTTGACTTTTAATCGTGCGATCGCTTCCTTATTCGTCAAGTCGTCCGGCAGCGTAAAACTGTCCACGCGCGGCGTCATACAGTCTTTCGCTGTTTTGTCGCCAAGTTTGATAATTTCGTTAATCATCTCGGCTTCACCTTCATGCAATGCGCCTTCCTCTTGGCCTATCTCGACCAGCATTCCAAATTCGGCGTCGCTCAAGCGTGGTCGCGTTGGCAAATGGAGCGGAGTGAAAAGATTGGCAACGCGGGTGCTAACCGTCTCAAGCGCGTATCCTACCCGCTCGAGCAGCGGCATCGATACTTGCAGCGTGAATGCCCCAATAGCGGAGAGTCGATAAGGAGCTGAAAGGGCGAGGAGCTTCGGAATTAAATCGCAAACCACCACCACAATTGCGAAGATCGCAATTCCTGCCAGCCATTGCGGGATCTGTGCTCCTAATGGGCCTTCCCACAGAAAAAAGAGACACAAAATTACCAATGGCACTTTCACAAGTCCGTCGCCCAAAAGCAATACGTTCAGAACGCGACGCGGATTTTCCCGGAAGAGTTGTATGAATTTCATCAGTCCGGGATGATGCTCCTCCAGCCGGCGTAATTGATGCGGCTTAAGTGAGAAGAGTGCCGTTTCCAGTCCGGAAAAAAGCGCGGAACAGAAGATCAAAAATAAAATGACGGCCAACAGAATGGCCAAACCCACGCCTGTCGTCATCTGTGGTGGCACGGCCATCCGGGCTGTGAGAATTCACACGCCGGGCATTCGTGGCGTGTTTCCTCTGGGAAATTGATACGTGCTGGTTTGCTCATTATCTGAGCCGCGACCAAGTTAAAACCCTTCATGACTAAAGGCGAGAGGATTTCGCGATTCGTAGCGGAGCTGACGGCTGAGCAGGTCGATCCAAACCAGGCGGACATCGCGAAGCATCCATTTTATCGCACCTTTTTTCAGTGCTGGAACCAACAACGGTATTACGCAGCGCACGATGTTCTCGAGCAGCTTTGGGTGAACACCGATACGAATGACGACCAGTTTTTCAAAGGGCTCATCCAGGCGGCGGGCGCCTTCGTTCATCTCCAAAAACATTTCGAGCATCCAACCCATGCGAAACACAGCCGGCGTTTGCAGCCAGCGGTGCGACTCTTTCGACTAGCCGAGCGCAACTTGTCGATCTTTGCGCCGAAACATCATGGACTCGACGTGGCCGCGGTTTGCGAACTGTTGCGCGGGACCGCAGCTGCAATTGTGGACTCCGATTATCGGAGAAATCCATGGTCACCTGAAATGGCACCGAGACTCTCGTTAGATTCAAAATAGGAATGGAGGGACGCGCTCGTTGCGTCCTCATCTCGTGAAAATTAATTTCATGCCGGCGATCATCAGAACCGTCGCCAGCAAAAGCGAAATCGTGCGCACGGGGAAATGGCGACTGCCGAGACGAGAGCCAATCATGCCGCCGACAATCGCAGCCGCTGCAAGCAAAATGCCGAGCGAAGGAATCGAATGCTTTGCCGTAAAGTAGCCGGTCAGTCCGCCGATCGAGTTCACTAAAATGAACAACGCCGAAACAGCCGCGGCTTGGCGGATATGCGCCCATCGGCGAAACAGGAGCAGCGGCGTGAGAAAAATTCCTCCACCGGTCCCGGTTAGCCCGGAGAGGAATCCAATGCCTGCTCCGACTCCGATCGCCGTCGGACGCGAAGGTGGAATCACGTGGCGCGGATCCGAACGGTGAAAAATCAACCGTACCGCTGAAAAGAGGAGCACCAAACCGATCAGACTTTTTAGAACAGACGCGGACGGTTGTAAGTAACCACCGAGATAAGCGGTTGGAACGGAAAGCAGCGCAAATGGCCAGAATAATTTCCAGCTAAAGTGGCCCGCTCGCCAAAATTGGAACGCGCCGATGGACGCGACGAGAATGTTAAGCACCAAAGCGGTCGGTCGGATCGTGGTGGGGGCAAGTCCCCACAGCGTCATGATCGCGATGTAGCCCGATGCTCCCGCATGACCGACCGAAGAATAGAGAAACGCAATCACCCCGACGGCCAGAAAAAGCGAGATGAGATGCGTGTAGTCCATTCTTTTGTCATGTCGAGCGGAGTCGAGACACCTGTCATTGTCGACCAAAAAATGGTAAAAGATTGACTCGTTTGCTTCCCGCTCACTCGGCCTTCGGCCTTCCCGTCTATGTCGCGGTTTCCCGAGCCGCTCCATTCCTCGATTTCGGTCGGAATGACAAGAATCGGGGCTCGCGCGAGAATGTTTTCAAGGCCGATAGCTGTCATGCATTGCAAACGGCTTACGGATAACTGGCGATGAAAATAACCGAGACACGCGCCTCGAGCTCTCTGACAAGCCACTTCCGCTTTGGGATTCTCGCGCTAACGTGCTTAGTGACGCCGGACCGTATTCTCGCTGACCCCACGCCTGGAGTTTTAGAGCATACAAACCGGCTCGCCCGCGAAAAATCGCCATACCTCCTCCAGCACGCGCATAATCCGGTCGATTGGTATCCGTGGGGCGAAGAGGCTTTTGCCAAAGCACGTCGCGAAAATAAACCGATCTTTCTCTCGGTCGGTTACTCGACCTGTCATTGGTGCCACGTCATGGCACACGAGTCGTTCGAGAGCGAAGAAGTGGCGGCGATCATGAATCGCGAATTTGTGAATATCAAAGTCGATCGGGAGGAGCGGCCAGATGTCGATCGCGTTTACATGACGTTTGTGCAGGCAACCACGGGGGGCGGTGGCTGGCCAATGAGTGTCTGGTTGACGCCGGATTTAAAGCCATTCGTTGGCGGAACGTATTTTCCACCGGAGGACCGATATGGTCAGCCCGGTTTCAAAAAAGTTCTCGAGCGGATCGCAGCTGCCTGGAAACAGGACCACGAGAAGATTGCTGGCCAAGGCACGAAAATCATCGAGGCCTTACGCGAAGCGCAAACTGTGAAATCGAGCGCTGCGGAAAAGATCGACCCAAAGATTCTGGACGCTGCTTATGAACAGTTTTCTGGTAGTTTTGACGTGCGTGATGGTGGATTTGGGAGCGCCCCCAAGTTCCCGCGCCCGGTTACGCTGAATTTCCTTTCCCGGTTTTACGCGCGCGATCCATCATCCGAATCCGGCAAGCATGCGCTCGAAATGAATTTGTTCACGCTGCGCAAAATGGCGGCAGGCGGAATGCACGATCATCTCGGCGGCGGCTTCCATCGTTATTCGGTCGATCGTTACTGGCACGTGCCGCACTTCGAAAAGATGCTTTACGATCAGGCGCAGCTCGCCGTCGCATATCTCGACGCATTCCAAATCACGCAAGATCGACAATTCGAATCGGTCGCGCATGATGTTCTCGATTACGTCGCGCGTGATATGACTTCAAAGGAAGGCGGATTTTTTTCCGCGGAAGACGCCGACAGCCTTTTCGAGCATGGAAAACCCGGGCACGGGGAAGGGGTGTTTTACGCTTGGACAAAAAAAGAAATTGACGCCGCGCTCGGCAACGCCGCTGAGGTTTTCGATTTTCACTACGGTGTGCAATCACACGGAAACGCGCCTGAAGGAAGCGATCCGCAGGATGAATTTCGCGGCAAAAATGTATTGATCGAGCGGCATACAATCGCCGAGGCTGCGCAGCATTTTCGGAAATCGGAAGACGCAGTTCATGATTTATTGAAACAAAGCCGAGAAAAACTTTTCGTGATCCGTAGCAAGCGGCCACGCCCGCATCTCGACGACAAAATTATCGCAGCGTGGAATGGCCTCATGATCTCGGCCTACGCGCGTGCGGCGCAGGTACTCGATGAACCGCGTTACTTGGAGAGCGCAAGGCAAGCCGCGAGCTTTGTTCGCGCACATCTCTGGGATGAGTCGAAGAAAACACTGTATCGCAGTTATCGCGGTGGACGCAGCGACGTGGAAGGGTTTGCCGACGATTACGCGTTCGTCATACAGGGGCTTCTCGATCTTTATGGAGCCTCCTTCGAGATCGAATGGTTAAAGTTCGCCATTGAATTGCAGGAGACTCAGGACCGCTTGTTTTTCGACGAGAAGAGCGGCGGTTATTTCAGCACAAGCGGCAAAGACAAGAACGTCGTCCTGAGGATGAAGGACGATAACGACAGCGCAGAACCGGCCGCGAGCTCCGTGGCTGTGCTCAATCTTTTGCGTCTGGCGCAAATTCGCGGCGAAAAACAATGGCAGGAGCGCGCGGAAAAAACGATCGGGGCATTTCACCCTACGCTTTCACGATTTCCAAGTGCGATGCCGCAAATGCTGGTGGCGCTCGATTTCAGCTCAAGCAAGCCGCGACAGATCGTGATTGCCGGAAAGAAAGACGCGCCGGAGACGAAAGCGTTGTTGGCGGAAGTGCATCGGCATTTTCTGCCAAAGACAATCATCCTCCTGGCGGATGACGCTGACGGACAGAATTATCTCGTTGAAAAAGTCGAAGCGATCCGTGCCATCTCGATGGTTGACGGAAAACCAGCTGCTTACGTCTGCGAGAACTTCACCTGCAAAGCGCCGGTAACCGATTCAAATCAGCTTGCTGAACTGCTGGCACAGTAATTTAAGAGAAATCCACCGCGGAATTGCCTTCGCGGCCCGCCTATGATCTCATTCTAGATTCTTGGTCAAGACTAGTTCGGTGCCGCAGCGCTTGAGGACGTAATCGATTTCGTCAAAGGCGTTGCGAATGAGATACAAACCTAGGCCGCCCGGCTTGATCATTTCGTGGGAGCGGCCCTTCATTTCATGCGGCCTGACCTGTTCACCATAATCGCGCAAACGCATGCGCACGCATGTGCGCGATCCTTCGAGAGACAATGCGATCAGTTGATCGTCACGTAACCGGTAAGCGTAGCGAATAATGTTCGTGCATGCTTCATCCACGCCGAGCACCATGAGGAGCCGCTCTTTTTCTGAAAACGGATAGCCATTTAGAAATTCGCGAACGCAGTTGCGCATCAGGGCAAGGTTGCCGGTATGGCTGCTGAACTCGACGGTCTTTTTCTTCATCGACTCAAAAGCAAGCTGAACAGACCTGCTACCTCTTTCAAGTCGGAAGCTAGAGAACGCTTGCAAGATCGACAACCGCTCTTGTTGAAAACGCGTGGACAGTAGACGAAACCACTGTTCAATTTCGCCCATGTGGAAATCGTTTGCCGCGTTCTTGCTTTTCGTCACGCCGGCGCTGGCGTTGGCGGAAGAGCAAGCCACCGCTTATGAAGCTTTGCGCGTGGTCGGCACGCAATTCGGCCGCGGCGCTCTCAATCATATTGTATCGATTACCGGTGTTGAAGGGAATCCGCAGCCGGAGAAGTGGAAAATCATGCTGGAGGACCCGAGCGCGCCGGGTCATGTGCGTGAAGTTGAGGTTGCTGATGGACGCATTGCTTCCGCACGCACACCCTCGCGCTCAATCGCCGGTTCTACTGAAGGGGCAACAATTAACACTGCGCGCCTAAATCTCGATTCCAGCGGCGCGTATGCGGTAGCAAGTCATACAGCGGAAAAATCGCACACGCGTTTTGTGATCGCCAGTTACACCCTGCGCACGGATGAACACGGCGAGCCTATGTGGATTGTCACGCTCACAAACAAGTCGTCGCATCCGGTCGGCACGATTTACATCGGCGCGAGTCGCGGTACGGTCAGGCGCGCGGAAGGAATGTTTGCCGGTGCGAGCATGGAGGAGGTGGAAACCGACCGCGATCAAGGGGAAGGTGGGATCATTAGTACGGCCAAAGCGCGGATCAGAGGAGCTTTTCATCGGGCGCAGGATGAAGCGCGAGACATGTTCGAAAGAGTTCGACACTCGTTTACCGATTTCATTAATCGGGATTAGCGGAACAAGGGCCTACCAACGGACGAGCTTTGTCGATGAGCATTAACAGTGATAGACGCGAGAAGTTTTGGCCACCTTTGCCTTTTGCGGAGTGGGAGGAAACGGCGGCAACGCTGCACATGTGGACACAAATCATCGGCAAGGTCCGTCTCACGCAAACCCCTTGGACTAATCACTCGTGGCACGTCACGCTCTACGTCACCGCGCGGGGCCTGACGACTTCGCCGATTCCGCACGGGCTTTACACCTTCGAGATCAATTTCGATTTTATCGATCAAGAACTGCGCATCGTAAAGAGCGACGGCGCGGAGCGCGTCTTAAAGTTGCGTCCGCAATCCGTGGCCGAATTTTACCATGAGGTGATGAACGCGCTGGCTGCACTTGCGCTGCCAGTGACCATCAACACCACGCCGAACGAAATCCAGGATGCGATTCCGTTCGAGCGCGATGAAACACACCGCTCATATGATCGCAATTACGCGAACCGATTCTGGCGTGTCCTCGTACAGGCCGATCGCGTGTTTAAGGATTTTCGCTCGCGTTTCTGCGGAAAATGCAGCCCGGTGCATTTTTTCTGGGGAAGTTTTGATCTCGCAGTCACGCGTTTTTCGGGTCGTCCGGCCCCGCCACATCCCGGCGGCGTTCCGCATCTTCCAGATGCGATCACGCGCGAAGCTTATTCGCAGGAAGTGAGCAGTCTCGGCTTTTGGCCGGGGGGCGGCCCAATGCCGATGCCGGTATTTTATTCGTACGCATATCCGGAGCCAGCGGGGTTTACGCAGGCAAAAGTGCAACCGGATGCTGCATCTTACAACGCGCAGCTGCGCGAATTCATTTTACCTTACGATGCAGTGCGCACCGCCGATTCGCCAGATGATGTTCTGCTCGATTTTGCGCAAAGCGCTTACGACGCTGCATCAAAGCTCGGGAAATGGGACCGCGCAGCGCTGGAAGAAATTAAACCTTCCTTGCATTCCGCACAACCGCACCTGTAAATTACACGCCATGGTCTCGAATGACGTGGTGCATGCCGAACAAGGCGCTTGGGAAGGTCTCGCCCCCGGATGGCGTCAACTTTACGGAGATTTCAATCGGCTTGGGGTAAGTATCGAGTGGCATGATTTTAGAACGGACCGCCCGCTCGACTGGGGCCGCAGTTTTCACCCGCGCAGCCTGGAGTTTTGTTTAAATCTCGACGGCTGCGGAGCGGTAGGAGCAGAGGGTCAGGCTCGGAGCGATTATATCCCGGGTAAGTCCGGCTATTATGCTGTTGCGGATGAGCCCCTGCCGGCATCGCGTCAAGCACATGATCATCACCAATTCGTGACGCTCGAATTTTCGAGAAATCATTTACAAAAGCAATTCGTGCAGAACGAAGCCGATCTGGAACCGGAGATTCGTCGGGTGATCTTTGGCGGGAAGAATGAGAGCGTAGTCGCACCCGCGCGTCCGATGTCGATCCAACAACGCAGTGTGGTCGCGAGTCTTGCTGAACCGCCGGTCGCAAAAGCGGCGCAGATTCTCTGGTATCAAAGCAAAGCGCTTGAGCTGATGGCACATTTTCTTTTTGCGCCCAAGGATCCTGAATTTTTCTGTATGCGGCAAAAACGGGTGGCGCGTGAGCGGGTCGAGCGAACCAAGGAACTCCTAAAGCGTGATCTGGCAAATCCGCCAACGCTCGAAATGCTAGGCCAGGAAGTCGGCTGCAGCCCATTTTATCTCAGCCGGATTTTTTCACGCGAGGTCGGTCTTACCATTCCCCAGTATTTGCGCAATTTAAGAATGGAGCGCGCGGCCGAGTTGTTGCGCGCCGGCCGCTACAACGTGACCGAAGCCGCGACTGAAGTGGGATATTCGAGTCTCAGTCATTTCAGCAAGGCGTTTTGCGAAACGATCGGGTGCTGCCCGGTACTTTATCCCGCGGCGAAAAACGTCATTCTCGATCGCTGATGCGATCGCGGTAAATCGTTACATCGTTACACCGTTGTAACCTTGTAACTTTTGTAACCCTTTAACTCCAATGAAAATCGCTCGTGCTCTCATTTCGGTTTCCGATAAAACCGGCATCGCGTCATTCGCGCGCGCTCTTGAGCGACAAGGCATCGACGTTATTTCCACTGGCGGCACCGCCGAGTTGCTGCGAAAGGAAAAAATTCCCGTGCGTGAGATTTCCAGTTTCACCGCATTTCCCGAGGTACTGGAAGGGCGCGTAAAAACTCTCCATCCGCGCGTGCACGGCGGACTTCTCTACAAGCGCGGCAATCCGAAACATGAAGCCGAAGCGCGCGAGTGCGGATTCGAGCCGATCGATCTGGTCGTGGTCAATCTTTACCCCTTCGAGGCGACCATTATTAAACCGGATGTAACACTTTCGGAAGCGATCGAAAACATCGACATTGGTGGGCCATCGATGATCCGCAGCGCCGCAAAGAATTACGAATCGGTTACGGTCGTTGTCGATCCGGCCGATTACGATGTGGTGCTTGAAAATATGCGAGACAACAATGGCGAGACCACCCTGAAGTTGCGCGAACGCCTTGCCATTAAAGCGTTCATAAAAACTTCAGCATACGATCGGGCCATCGGCAGTTTCTTGAATACAAAGCAAGCGACCGATGCCTCGTTTTCGCTCTCTCTGCCGCTAGTTGCTCGTCTTCGTTACGGAGAAAATCCGCATCAAACCGCCGCGCTCTACGGCGATTTTGACAAATATTTTGAAAAACTTCACGGCAAAGAGCTTTCTTTTAATAACATTCTCGATATTAGCGCGGCGACGAACTTGATCGGCGAATTCGAACAACCAACGGTCGCGATTCTCAAGCATACAAATCCGTGCGGCGTCGGTTCCGATGTCGATCTTCGCAAAGCATGGGACAAGGCATTTGCGACCGACAAACAAGCGCCCTTCGGCGGGATCATTATTAGTAACCGTCCGGCCGACGAGCCACTGGCCAAAGCAATCAGCGAAATTTTCAGCGAAGTGATCATTGCGCCAGATTTTGACGCGGAGGCGCGCAGCATTTTACAGAAGAAAAAGAATCTGCGTCTCATCCAGCTGATCACTTCAGCAGTCGAAGCAAGATCGACAATCGATGTTCGGTCCGTTTGCGGCGGGGTGCTGGTCCAAGATCCGGACACTGCAAATCAAGTGCCGCAAAACGTGGTGACGAAAAGGCGACCGACAAAAACTGAGCTGAACGCCATGCTATTCGGATGGCGTATCGTCAAGCACGTGAAATCCAATGCGATCGTTTACGCCAAGGCCGATCGTACGCTCGGGATTGGCGCCGGACAGATGTCGCGTGTCGATGCATCGCGGATTGCAGTTTGGAAAGCAGAAGCAGCCGGGCTCTCACTCAAAGGCAGTGCCGTCGCAAGCGACGCGTTTTTCCCTTTTCCCGATGGACTAATCGCAGCCGCTGATGCCGGTGCGACGTGCGCCATCCAACCGGGCGGCTCAGTTCGCGATGAAGAAGTAATTGCCGCTGCCAATGAGCGCAACATGGCGATGATTTTCACCGGCATTCGTCATTTTCGGCACTGACTTTCGTCCTCTATGATGTCCATTACAGGCACATGATGCGCGAGCGCGTTCAACCGCCGCGTGTGATCAACACTGAAGATCTGCGGCGTGTCGCCAAACGGCGACTTCCCCGTGTGGTATTCGATTATATCGACGGCGGCGCGGAGGCCGAACTGACTTTGCGCGCGAATTGCCGCGCGTTTGAGGCGGTGACATTCCGGCCGCGTTGCGCGGTCGCGACATCGGCCTGCGATCTGCGCACTACGGTGCTCGGCACATCTCTCTCCATGCCGCTCATTCTTGCGCCGGCCGGCAGTAGCCGGCTCTTTTATCCGCGCGGTGAGGAAGTCGCGGTGCGCGCTGCTGAGACGGCCGGAATTGCATACACACTCTCAACTCTTTCGGGCGACCCGGGCTGAAAGGCCCGATTCGGCGACCCTTTCGCGCGGATCGCGGCGAGCATCGGCGGAAAGATCTCGTCGCCATTCTGAAACACCTCGACCTTGTTGCCCTCGACCACGCACTCTCCAGCGGCACCGTGCAGTGCCCGGAGAAATGCGTCGAGCTCGGGCCCGATCAGCGGTACGCTCAGCACTCGATCCTCGTGATTCGCTTCGGCGTTCGCGGCAAGCGTGATATAGGCGAACGCCACCACGAGAGCGCCGATTACTCCACCGAGCAGAAAGAGAAATTGCGTCATGCGTTGATAGCGGAGGCAGGGTCACTCATGCCGCTTGTGGTGTGAGTAGTGAAGTAACGGGAATCAGAAGGAAGCCATAGACAACGTTTACGAGGCGGACAG
>CATPAV010000179.1 GCA_955652245.1 uncultured Candidatus Udaeobacter sp.
GGCCATTCACGAGGCCAGCATGGAGCGCTTTCGCCCGATCATGATGACCACTTTCGCCGCCCTTATGGGCGCTGTGCCGCTTGCTCTTGGATTTGGATCGGACGCCTCATCGCGACGTCCGCTTGGCCTTGTCATCGTTGGTGGCCTGATTTTCTCGCAGATGATCACGCTTTTTGTAACGCCCGTGATTTATCTCTGGCTGGAATGGTTCCAGGAGCACGTTCTGGACAGAGTGCCTTTTTTACGCAGCGCCCATATGCATCATGAAGGTGAGCCCAAGCCGAGTGGCGACGGCGAAGTGCGGGAACCGATGCCGGCCGGCGTGGCATGACGGTGGAAGATTTTAGATCGACATGCGCGCCATGGTTCTCGAGAAACCGCAGCAACCGCTCGTGCTGCGCGATGTGCCGAAGCCGAAGCCTGGGCCGGGACAATTGCTCGTGCGCGTGGCCACGTGCGCGGTCTGTCGGACCGATCTTCACGTTGTCGATGGCGAATTGCCGGATCCGAAACTGCCTCTGATCTTGGGTCATCAAATCGTCGGGCGCATCGAGCAAATCGGCGATCACGTGGACAGCTTTTCAGTCGACGAGCGTGTCGGAATTCCATGGCTCGGCTGGACCGACGGCGAATGCGTCTATTGTCGATCTTCGCGCGAAAATCTTTGCGATCGCGCACGCTTTACTGGCTACACGATCGATGGCGGGTACGCCGACTTTGTTGTCGCCGACGCGCGGTTTTGTTTTCGATTGCCTGAGCAATATAGCGACGTCGATGTTGCGCCGCTTCTTTGCGCGGGAATGCTTGGCTATCGTTCGTATCGAAAGACCGGTGACGCGCACCGGCTCGGCATTTACGGCTTTGGCAATGCCGCGCATTTGATCGCGCAGATTGCGATTTACCAGGGTCGCGAAATCTTTGCGTTCGCGCGACCAGGCGACAAAGCCGGTCAGGAATCAGCGAGAAAATTAGGTACAACGTGGGCCGGTGGTTCCGACGAAATGCCGCCGAAACAACTTGATGCCGCAATCATTTTTGCACCCGTCGGAGCACTTGTGCCCGCCGCACTGCGCGCTCTGGCTAAAGGTGGCACTGTCGTCTGCGGCGGAATTCACATGAGCGATATCCCTTCCTTTCCCTATGCCGATCTTTGGGGCGAACGCACGATTTGTTCAGTGGCTAATTTGACCCGTCGTGACGGCGAGGAATTTCTCGATATCGCGCCGCGCGTCCCGGTGCGAACAGAAACCGAAACCTTCCCGCTCGAGGAGGCTAATACCGCGCTCGATCGTTTTCGCTCCGGCGGCCTTGATGGCTCCGCCGTCCTCGTCGCCAGTCCGATCTCATGACGAATGTCCGCGCGATTTTGGTCGCCGGAATTGTGATGACTGCCTAACGTGTCCGCATCTGCGTGCGGGCACCGATGGTTTTCATAAAATTGCCGGGCAACCGCTTCTCATCATCCGGCACGGCGCCGGCCGCATTTCCCAAGGCTTCTTCTTCTGCCGACAGAAACGGCTTGAACCGATTTTTATCGATGGCCTTCATGAAGGCTTCATGCGGAGAAACTACGCCTTTTTCCAGTAAGGCCCAGATGGTGTCGTCCATAAATTGCATCCCTTGCGCCTTGCCGGAAACGATCACGTCCTGGAGCTTTTGGGTCGCGCCTTCACGAATGATTGCAGCGACGGCAGCATTCGCCACCAGAATTTCGTTTACCGCGATTCGGCCAGGCCGGTCCACTCTTTTTAAGAGCAATTGTGCAACAACGCCGCGAAGTGAGTTCGCGAGCATGGCGCGCGCCTGCGATTGCCGGTCGGCTGGGAAAACGTCCACCATACGATCAACCGTTTTGCGAGCGTTGTTCGTGTGCAGCGTGCCGAACACGAGAAGGCCGGTCTCGGCCGCAGTGAGCGCGAGGGAGACCGTTTCGAGATCGCGCATTTCCCCCACCAGCACAATATCGGTGTCCTGGCGCAGTGCCGCCTTGAGCCCAGCGGCAAACGAAGTCGAATTCCCAGGCACTTCCCGCTGCGTGATCGTGCTTCGCTTATTGTCGTGCACGAATTCGATCGGTTCTTCGATTGTCACGACGTGCTTGGAAAAGTTTTGATTGATGTAGTCGACGAGCGCGGCTTGCGTCGTCGTTTTGCCGGAACCGGTTGGGCCGGTAACAAGGACGAGGCCGCCGCGCAGTTGGGCAAATTCCTTTACAACCACAGGAATCCCCAACTCCTCGAGTGTAGCAATCTTGGTGGGAATCAGACGAAAAACCGCGCCGTAACCGTTCGACTGCTTGAAATAATTACTGCGAAAGCGAGAAGCCTCGTCCATCTCGTAAGCGAAATCGAGATCCCCCCGTTGCTCGAAAATTTCCCAGTTGTGCGGACCACAAACTTCGCTCAGCATCTGCACGGCTTCCTCGCGTTTCACCGGTTCCGCACGGATGGGCATGATATCGCCATGCATTCGCATTTTCGGCGGTTCTCCTTCACCGATGTGCAGATCGGATCCGCCCTGCTTGACAATCACACTTAGAAATCGATCGAGATAGGCCATTTAAAAGCCAAGTGTCAAAGGTCAGATTTTGAGATGCCGGCGCATCGCCTGTTTTTGATCAGCGCGCGCGTAGGCTTCTTCCGCGCTGATCAGGCCGCGGTCATAAAGATCGGTCAGCGTATCGTCCATCAAGCGCATCCCTTGTTTCTTACCGGTCTGAATAATGCCGGGCAACATGTATGTTTTTGCTTCGCGAATAACGTTGGCCACAGCCGGTGTATTAGTAAGAATTTCCAGCGCAAGAATGCGGCCTGTGCCATCCTTTTTCGGGATAAGCTGGTGACTGATGACCCCACGCAAGGATTCGCTCACCATCACCCGAATTTGTTCCTGTTGATAGGATGGAAAGACATCGAGTAATCGATCGAGCGTACGCGACGCATTACTGGTGTGCAGTGTCGCCAAAACAAGGTGCCCGGTTTCAGATGCGGTGATGGCGAGTGAAATCGTTTCTAGGTCACGCATCTCGCCAACCATGATTACGTCAGGATCTTCCCGGAGTGAAGCGCGCAGCGCACTAGCGAAAGACTCGGTGTGCGTGAAGACCTCGCGTTGCGACACGTGGCAGTTTTTCGACGTGATAATGTACTCGATCGGATCCTCCAGGGTGATGATGTGATCATGCCGCTCCATATTTATTTGCTCGATCATCGCCGCGAGCGTCGTCGACTTACCGGTGCCGACCGAACCTGTCGCTAAAATCAGGCCGTTCTGATAGCGGGTGAGTAACTTGAGATGCTCGGGCAACCCCAGTTCGTCCATCGTTCGCACGTTTGCGTTAATCACGCGGAAGACAATTTCGATCCCGAGCCGCTGCCGGACCACACTGGTGCGATAGCGGGCGAACTCGTTTGCATACGCAAAATCGGAATCTCCGCGCGTGTTGAGTTCCGTTTTGTACACATCAGGAACAAAACTTTCGGCCAGGGCCGCGGTTTGCTCGCCGGTTAGTGGCGGTGCGTCGGGCCAGATCGGCTCCAAGGTTCCATGCAAACGCCAGATGGGCTGCGCGTTCACAGCCAGATGGACATCGGACGCGCCGGCCTTTTGCCCGATCTCGAGATAGTCATCCACGTGTCCCAGCGGATGCGATCTGACTGGAATGTCCGGGACCTTTGTAATCATTGCGCGCTGTCGAGATGATTATGCGAAGGGACGCGAGCGTAAATCCTAAAACAAATTATTAGAAACAGTTTCAGGGTTCGATTCTCCATGCAGGGTGGCGAGGACTAGGTTGAATCGCGCTGGCAATGTCACGTTTAAGGCCTTCTACCTTCTCGCTGCGTGTGATCGACCTGCATAATCCGTCAGTCGATTTTTGAGAAAATCGACAATCACGGGCCGAAGCACGCTTGCCGCGATTTTCGATGCACCCAGGATAAATCCAGCTTCGAGAAATTTCTTCTGGCGTTTGCCGCCCCTTTTTGCATCGATGTAAATTTTCTTCTTTCGCACTGGCAAGAGGACGATCAGAGTGCCGACGGCGGCTGCGGCTGTAAGCCAGGAAACTGTTTGTTCTCGAAACGATCTCCGGAGCTTTCCGGGAAAATCCAATTCATAGTGCAGGCCACGCAAATCGCGCGCTACACGCTCACGTGAACGGCCGATCTCCGCTCTCAGCTCACCGGTTGATCTGTTGCGTCCAAATTTTTCAGCCATTCGCGATCTTTCTTTAACTCAGATATCGTCTCGTGGAAGAGCGGCTTGGTCATTCGATTGCGCGCGATCAGGAGCAGAGCCAGCGCAATTATAAAATGCGCTCCAGCAGCCATCAGTGCGGTCCACATCCACGAAATCCCAAAGAGATGGGCCAGACCAACGATCGCGCTTGCGATTAGGAAGACACAACCAAATACACAAAGAACCAGCGCTAGACCTACGCAAATCGCGAGCACCAGTAATTGCACGAGCGCCGTTTTCGATTCCCTGGCCAGAAGGGTAAAGCGGCTCTCGAAAAAATCCGTCAGGGCGCTCGCCAGCGCCAGCAGATTTTTCAGCAAACCGGCATGCCCAGCGGGATTGCGGGACCGAGTGGTCTCACTGATCATTCGACCGCAGCAACTAACGTCGGAAAATCAGACCCAGGACAAATCCAATTCCCAGCGCTGTGAACACCGCCTTGGTCGGGTTTTCGCGCACGTATTGTTCCGCGTCTTCTTGAAATGTGCGGGCGCGGTCCCTCGCATCATCCCAGGCTTGTTCTGCCTTGCCACGCGCTTCGCCCCAGGCTTGCTCGGCCTTGCCGCGGTATTCTCCAGCCATTGCACCGGCCGCGGACTTCAAATCCCCCGCTGCGGATCGCAAATCCTCGGCTGCTTTGCGTGCGTGCGTTTTGCTGCTCTGCAATTTGTCTTGCGCGTCTGTCATACCAGACCCTGTTTGTTCTGCTTTATTCTCTTCAGGCATTGCTAATCTCCAGTTAATTTTCTTGCTTAGTATCCGCGCGCTTCTGCCTTTCAGCAAACGCGACGGCGAACAAATGCTTTTCTACTTGAAAACGCAATTCGCGTTGGGATCGCGCCTATGTTGGAGCAGCGGTTGTTTCCACCGCCGGACCCAAGAAAAACGTGCACCTTTACATTACTGCTCGCGAAAAATGATTCGCGCTTTGGTCAAATCGTAGGGCGAGAGCTCCAATGATACTTTATCTCCTGGCACGATCCGGATGAAATGCTTGCGCATTTTTACCGGAGATATGGGCAAGCACATTGCGTTGGCCCGGACGATCGACACGAAACATCGTGCCCGGTAACACCTGAGTCACCGTGCCTTCGGTCACGATCTGTCCTTCCTTTGGCACCGGGCCGAATATAGCCGTCGCTGTGCCTTGCTCAACCGGCGCGGGCAATTGTCGATCCTATCGCATGCCTTCGAGAGAAACTGTCGGCAAGTATTCGCCGAGTTCCCGGCGTTTCCACCACGCGCCAGTTTGTCCATGCTCGTCCGCTGTTGTGAATCGATAGCGATACAAGATCGCGCGGACGTAGCGCGGCGGCTGATTTGGAAACGGGTCATGCGCAAACAACTGCGCGACGTCCCGCTTTCCCTCGAGCAAACATATGGCGAGCCGGATGAGCCAGGGATTTTGTTGCGCGGTTCCCAGCGCGGCGAACCACATCTGCCAATCGAGTCGCGGCTGATGTGGCGCGCACCAGCCGGGCGCGCGTTTTAGATCGCCCGGTTTCCATTTGAATTCGTAAGGCAGCCAATCGATGCCATCTGCGCTGCCTTCGATCACAATCTCGCGGCGATCCTTCGTCATTACGCGAAAAAGTCCGTAGCCGTTCACGATCCGGAACGGTTCGAGATGTTCGTAAGCAAACGCGAGCCGGCGCGGCCATTGTGCGTCCGGTCTAAATGCATTGAAAATGAGCCATGCATTGATTGGCAAAGAAACGATGATCACGACGATCGCACCGCAGATGGACAATTGACGACTGTAGCGGCGGTGTATGACCGTCGCATATTTTCGAACGAGCGTTGCGTCATCAATTAGCAGCAGACAAAGCGCAATCGTGAGCAGATTGAAAAAGCAATAGTTGCCAGTGATGGCGATCACGACTTGCAAAAAAATCATCAATCCAGCGGCAATCAGCCGCGGACGCCGCGGCGCCCAGATAAAAAAGGGAACGATGATTTCGACGACCAGGCAAAATGCGACCGAGAAATGTTTGAACCATTCCGGGCTCTGATCGGCCCACCAACCGAACATCGTTGGTAGCGGTTGCGACCAGTAATGGTAATCGAGCGCCGTCAGGTTCCACCAACAATCATCGCCGCAGGTGAGCTTCACCACGCCGGACATCAGCATTAGTTTAAAAAGGAGCAGCTTGAGCAAAAACAGCGCGGCGCGAGAGACTGGCGTTTCTTGTCCGCGCTTTTTCCAAAGCTGCCATGGCGCGAGAAAGATCGACAAGAAACCGGCCTCGAGCAGCAAGATGTCCCATTGAAAACTGAGGAAGGTTTGTCCGGCGATGGTCAGCGAGAGATAAGAAACGAAAAGAGCGGTCAGACAGATCGCCGGCGCAATTCCTAAAACCAGCAACAAAGAGAAAGCCACGCCGCCGCCGCAGAGGAAATGGAGGAAGGTGTTACTGGAGTTGAACCAGCAAAGTGTGGGCAACAGCGAGTAAGCCTGTCGGCCCAATTGTTCATGAACTGCCGGTAGAAACTGATTTATGGGAGAAATTCCGCTGCGGCCAACGAGTCCGTCCACTTGCACCCAAAGTGAAACGAACGCGATTAAATATATGA
>CATPAV010000180.1 GCA_955652245.1 uncultured Candidatus Udaeobacter sp.
AACAGACGGAACTTCTTCTCATCGAGTTTTCGATAAAAGTTCAGGCAGAGGAGGTAATCGCCGAATGTGACCTGCTGCGACATTTGGAGCTGTTGCGCGAAGTTGTCCGCCGTGGCGAGCTCATTGCGTGCTACAGCGTCGTTAAGCAACGCCCGTAACGCGCCGGTACGAAAAGGAGCGAGTTTGCTGAGTCGATCGAGGGCATCGCGTGCCTTTGCCCTCTTTTCCGCATCACCGGAATAGATTTGCAGTACCGCGAGATTAAATTGGTAGAGATCGTTGCGCGGCTCCTTTTTTACCGCGGCGGCGAATTCCTCCTCTTGCTCGGCGAAATTTCCTTCTGCCCGGGCCAGCCAGCCCGCAACGACATGGAAAGGGGCTCTGTTGCGATCGGCAGGGGAGACACGATCGAGCGCTTTTCGCGCGACGTCGAGCTGCCCAAAGCGCAGTGCCGCTGAGGCGAGGTTGAGCTGACTGTCTGGATCGGTTGGAAGCAGTCGCGCGATTTGCGCGCGCCAGGAGACAGTTTCCTCGAGGTTCTGTTTTTCTGCTGCTTCCGCGAGAACGTAATAGGCCGGCAGGGAATCCGGATCCAGCTTAACGGCCTCGCGCGCGGTCTGCGCTGCCTGCTTAAATTTTTCTTGTTGCAGCATCGAAGCCGCTCGATGCAGCAAACGCCGCTCGTGCCAGTTGCGATAGACGTTTGAGCCGTAATTGAAGAAAACAATTCCCAAGAAAATAGCGAGTGCGGACGCAGCAATTAAAAAGGCAAGACGGGCCGGCAATCGTTGTCGTCGCAAGAAAGACTTGAGACCGGGAAACAATTGGGGACTTCTTCTATGCTCGGCCCCTCTGATTTTTTCGGCCATTTTCGTGTCCTATCTCGCCGCGCGGTAAAAATCTAGCTTCGCCCGCGTCCATCCGCCCAAACCCAGACTTCTAAGATCGTGTCGCTGCCTCGGACTCTTCAACCACAGGAACTTCTTCGATCGATTCCATGACTCGCTTCCTCAAACGCGGGCCCCAAACATACCGCGCGAGTAACACTTTGATTGTTGCAGTTAGCGGCACGGCCAGGAGTGGACCGAGCACTCCGCCAATGATCAAACCCCAGACAAAGATCGACACGATCACGGTCATTGGATGCAGGCCGACAGAATTTCCCACAATACGGGGGGCGTAGAATATACCTTCAAGATTTTGTACCACGATGAAAATGGCCGTTACCCCGATTGGGTGCCACCAGTCACCCCACTGAAAAGCAGCGATGAGAACAGCTGGCACCCAGCAAATGATTATCCCGATGTACGGGACCATCGTAAGGATGACAACAATTACACCAATCAGAGGAGCAAAATTGAGCCCGAAAAGCGTCAGTGCAGTACCGATGAGTATGCCGTCCACCAGACAAACAAGTAGCTGCCCCCGAAAATACGCGGTGACGTATTTGTTTATCTCCGACAATACTTCCGCGACTTCATCCTTTAGCGGCGACGCACGCAGCGGCAGGTAATCCTTCCACCTCTTTTCGATGCGCGGTTTTTCATTCAAAAGGAAAAATAAATAGATCGGCACCAGGATGAGGCTGAGCAAAAAGCCTGTGATGCCAAGAAATCCGCCGATGCTTTTCTTCGAGATCCCCCATAATTTTTCCATCAGCGTTGGAAGTGCCCGCTGAAGATTGGGAATTTGTTTTTCTACGTAAGCTTGAATGCGTTGGCGTTCGGCGCCCGTAAGCTTCGAAGGGTTCGGTGCGATTGTTTCGGTCGCGGGTGCGATCGTTTGTGGCGGGGTCGCCGCATTTGGCGAAGCCGTCGCGCTTGGGGTTGGTTGCGGATGAGGAGTAGGGGAAGCAGGGCCGATCAGCCAGTTTGTAAAACTGGACGAAGCCGATTTTTCGTGCCCTACGCCCAAAAATCCGAACGTTTGGTCGAAGCGATAGATAAGATCGACAATCCGATCGCGCGCCCGTTCCGTATAGGCGGGAACTTCCTTTGCGAAATTTGCGCTTTGAATTGAGATGGTCGGTACGAGCCAGCTGATCAATCCCCCCAGTGCGACGAAGGCGACGGCGAAGAGGAAGGCAACTGCCTTCGTGCGGCTGACACCGCCTCGAGACATTTTCGTCACCAGCGGGTCGAGCAGATATGTAAGAATTATGGCGATCGCGACCGGGATCAAGATCGGCTGAAGGAAGCTGATGATATTGGCACCAGTCCAGATGGCCGCGCCCACGATCACGATGAGAAAAACAACAAAGAGGGCGGTGAGCGCCGCCCACATGGTTTTGCGCTGCCAAGCTGTTGGGTACTCCTTCATGTGCGCATCATGCACCCCTCTGCCTTTGTAGAAAACCTGCGCTGGATCGATATTTTAATCACTGAGTCGGGTTCGTCTTGGCTGGCGAACCTTTGCTGATCGTCGTCTTGGTGCCATCGATCTTCTCTGAGAGCTTTTTGTTTGCCGGATCGAGCACTAACGCTTTTTGCCATGCTTCCAACGCCTGTGGGACGCGGTTTAATTTCAAATAAATATCGCCGATGTGTTCGAATACGACCGCGTCCTCATGCTCCATGTTCTTTGCTGCTCGCAGTAAGTCGGCTAAGGCTTGATCAAATCTGCCTTTTCGAAACTCGACCCAACCGAGGCTGTCGAGGTAAGAACCATTGTCAGGCTCAATTTGCAGCGCGTGTTTGATCATATCCTCGGCTTCATCGAGGTACATGTTGTGATCTGCCCACATGTAGCCAAGATAGTTGTAAGCTTCCGCCGCGTTAGCGGGATCGAGAGCGATTGATTTGCGAAGCAAGTCCGCGGCTTTTTCATATAAACCCGCCTGCTCAGCCGTCGCGCCGTAGTTGAAATAGAATTTCGCGTTTACGATTTCAGTATCCTGATCGAGTTCCGCTTCGTGTAACGCTTCCTCAAAAGTCGCCACCGCTTGCTGAATCTGCTTTGCTTCCCGCTGGGCGAGGGCGAGATAGTAAACAATCTCCGGCGCGCCGGGGAACCGGCGGCGGGCTTCGGTCAGAATCTTCACCGCCCGACCGGGATCTTTGATAGGCCCCAGGAGTAACTCCGCCAGCCGTAAGTATGTACCGGCATGATTCGGATTAATCAGCAGGCTTTGTTCGTAGTTTGCGGCTACTTTGGCAAACTTAGCTTTAGCTTCGTCAAGCTGTTTTGCGCGTTGTAGCGATCGCGCTTCATCATCCAGAATCTGCGCAAGCAGATCGTACGGCTGATATTTTTCCGGATGCTGTTTGATGAGCTGCTCGAGCATCTCAACTGCTTTGGCGCGCTGGTTTGTCAAAATGAAACTGCTCGCCAGTTTTTCTCGCGCGTTGGCATCGTCGGGTTGTAGTTCAAGCACGCGAAGATAAAGCGGAACCGCCTCCTTTAATTGCTGGGAGGCGGCATAGTAATCTGCGACGTCTTTGAGAACAGATGGATCGTCATCGGCGTGTTCTGCTGCTTTTTTGAAAACGTCGTTGACACGTCGCAATTCATCAGGCTTCGGCTGCGAGTCAGATTTAAAAAGAATCGCTGCGTAGAGTTTGCCCAGCCGCGTCCAGAAGGCCGCATCGTCGCTATGAACTTTTGTGGCTCGTTCCAAGACGCCAAGGGCTTTTTTCTCTTCTCCGGCCGCCAATTCGATTTCACAAAGACGCTGATAAGCCTCGATATCTCGCGGATTCAGCGCGATGGCCTGATTGGCGTAATCGACGGCTTCGTCCGTTTTTTTGAGATATTTCGCGTAAATAACAGCGAGCTGGCTGTAGGGTTCGGCATCGTTTGGGTTCGCTTTGATTGCGTCTTTTAGAATGTCGATCGCCTGCGGAAAATCATCCTGTCGTATCAGCAAAGCGGCTACGCGCGACGCGAGTTTTGAATGGCCAGGGTCGACATTGAGAACTTTGCGATACGCCTCCAGCGCTTTGTCGATCTCGCCGTTTTCCTCAAAGGATCTGCCTTCGACAAAGGAAGCGAGCGCCCCAGCTTTACGCTCGCCCTCGGGGCGAAGAAGCAGATCCGCCGCCGGCTTCAGGGTGAACGAATCGTGCTGCTGATTACTTTTTTTTATGCTGGCGGTCGACGAGCCGACCTGGGGCATCGATGCACTGGGGGTTCGCGCGACTCCGGTATTTCTGAAACTCAAGAAAACGAATAGAAAAAGAACAGACCAAAGCGCGAGGACGCCCCATTTCATTCGCTCGCTCATTCCTTCGATCTTAGGCTTTCGGCAGCGCGTTCGCAAACCGACTGGCCCTAACAAATATTTAATAACGCAACCGCCAGTTACGCCTTGTACCGAAGACGCTTCTTATGGCGATTTTGCTTCATACGCTTGCGGCGTTTGTGCTTGGAAATTTTCGCCTTGCGTCTTTTCTTAAGAGAGCCCATTCAGGTTTTTCGATTGCGAGCCCGGATTCAACCATCTAATCCGCAGCGTTGCAAGCCACTTCTTTACTGCTGAGCGACCGATTCTTGGATACGACAAACTGTTTTCTCGATCAGTCCGATTCTCGTGTTCCGCCTGTAAAAACGATCTTCGATTGCTTTTTCGCCACTATGAATCGCTGCACCGTCACGCGCCAAACCGGACGCTTCCGGAATGAACCTGGTGCGCTCGATAATGTCATTTTGGTTAGACCTGAGTGCGCTCAAGGTAAAAGAAGATCAAGTACCCAAAGCAAACTGGGAAAAACCTAAAGGCAGCGTAAACCGCAAGTCGAAGCCATTTGAGACGTCTCCGGCGAGAGAAGTCCGCTTCTTTTGTGATCAGATGATCCAGGTAATTGGAGTCGCGGAAGGATAGCCAAGGGAGCAGTCCCGGACAACGCTGTGAGCTCAGAAAGGACTTCACGCCAGTCAAGAAAATCGTGAGGAAGAGACAATAGCTGAAAATCACCGTACCGAAGATTCCATTCATGCGATCGTCGTTTAGGTCTAACGAAATGGAGCTGAGCCACCGCTGGCGGCGGCGAGCGTGGCAAACATCGAGAACTGTTTCATAAGATCAAGTGCGGACTCGTGACGGCCAGCGGTTGGCTCCAGCGATTGGTTAGGTCTTTTGCGTTTTGCGGAAAACATATCGCGTCTGGTCCTCAAAAAGTGCATCCATCGACATCAGCTCGTCCGCAATCTTCTTGTGTGCGTCCCAAGGCTCGAGACTCCATGGCGTGAAGCGACCTTCTGCCATGTCACCAACCTCAACATCATCGTGGTGAAGGAGGCAAGCCACGACCTCCTCAACGAAGCGACGCACGGATCCGACGCCGTGGTCCGATCCCCAGCGAGCACGAAGCTCACGAACGAGATCAGCGCTGACAACAGGCCGTTCGCCCATCCGCGTTGTAAACGTCTTCGGCCATATCGCTTTGCTGGGACATCGTGCGGCGTAGACCTAACAAGAATTAGACGGAATTTTTCCGTCTAATTCAATCCCTTCTTCATCATTGCATCCCGCTTCGACTTGAATTCGGTGCCGAGTTTCCACGCGGGAAATTTGTCGCCATCGGCGACTTGGTAGCCGACTTCGAATAAAAGATCGATATCTTGGACGGCGCCGGAGAGGTCCCAGTTCGGATCGACTTCGTCCGAGACTTGGTGGTAATGATGCGCCGTGTAGTCGTCTTTCTTTTGCTGTCCGAAATTGGCTGGCTTGCCGACAAAATCTTTGCCGCCGCCGGTGTAAAGTGAAGGCACGCCGAGCTTCGAAAATTCAAAATGATCGGCGCGGTAAAAACTGCCTTTCTCCGGCTGGCTGTTCGGGGTCATCGCCCGGCCGTTTCGCTGTGCGGCTGCCGCCAGCAAGTCATCAAGCGTTGAATTGTTGTCGCTCAGATCTTCGATGTCGTGCGTTTTCCCCCACGGATTCACGGTATCGATGTTGATGTCGGCGAGTGTTTTCTCGAGCGGATAGAGTGGATGTTCGGCATAAAATTTCGCGCCGAGCAATCCCGCTTCCTCCGCGGTTGTGGCCATAAACAACACCGAACGTTTCGGCAGCGGGTTTAATTCCATGAAAGCGGCTGCGAGCTGGATGAGGGACGCAACACCGGATGCGTTATCGATCGCACCATTAAAGATCTGGTCGCCCTGCAATTCGGGATGACGCCCGAGATGGTCCCAGTGCGCGGTATAAATTACGTACTCGTTCTGTAATTTCGGATCGCTGCCGTCGAGCTTGCCGATCACATTGCGCGACTTAAATGGGCGCAACGTTTGTTTGACCTCGATGTTGGCTTTCGTATTCAACGCTACCGGCCGGAATTCTTTGGTTGTGGCGCTTTTCTTCAGCGAATCGAAATCTTGACCGCAATCAGCCAGCAATTTCTTTCCGACATCGAGCGTGACCCACGAGCGCACAGGCAATGCGTCCATGTTCTTGTTTGGATTGTCGATCTCGTAATTTTCCTTTGCCCAACTCGTTTTCACAACCAAATACGGATATGCGGCCGGCTCGGTTTCATGGATGATCACAGCTGCCGCGGCGCCTTTTTGCGCGGCGATTTCGTATTTGTACGTCCAGCGCCCGTAATACGTCATCGCTTTTCCTTTAAACATCTTGTCATCCAGCTTCGACGCATCTTTCGGATCAGGAATCGGCGGATCGCCGATTAACATCAGGATCGTCTTGCCATGAACATCGACATCTTTGTAGTCGTCCCACCCGTACTCCGGCGCGACGATGCCGTAGCCAACGAAGACGACATCCGATTTGTCGATCTTGATCTCCGATTGAAGACGCGCCGATGAGGCGACGAAATCATCGGGATATCTCAACTCGGTCGTTTTATCGCCAATCGCAAGCGACATCCTCGGCTCGCTCTTAATTCCGACGAGCGGAACTTCCTGTATATAACTGCCGTCCGGATTTCCCGGCTTTAAGCCGATCTGCTTAAGCTGGTCTGTGATGTACTTGACCGACAGCTCTTCGCCTTTTGTTCCCGGCGCGCGACCTTCGAATTGATCTGAGGCGAGAATCTTGATGTGCGCGAGCAACCCGTCCGGCGTGATCGCCTCCAGCGCTGGCTGCAATCGCATTGCCAATTGATCGATTGCCAAGGCCGAGATCGCATTTGCGAGGAGAATCGCAACAAACCACCGTGTTGTTCGCATAGGTATTCTGTAGCGGCGCTCTGCGAGCGTCGCAAATTTCGGTCGTCATAGACCGCCGCTACAGTTCATTCCAGGTGCACATATTTGTAGGGATGATGATCAAGAATCGCCGGATACCAGCCTTTTACGCTTGGGCAAATCAAAAAGGCGTGCATGTAAAAATAGACGGGCAAGATTGGCGCGTCCTCGAGCAGAATTGTCTCCAAGTGGTGACAGGATGCGAGGGAAAGAGCGCGTTTGCTGCGAAGGCGCAGCAAACAGCACGCGAGGCGCGTGCGTCCCCCGGCATCATCGACCTTCGTGAGACGGTCCAGCGGGCGCTTTCTTCTTTTCTTGCGGACCGATGCCGATCTTTTTCAGGAATGGCTGTACCGATTGCTTGCGGCCAAGGAACTTCTCGATGGAGACGGTCACGTCGCGCGAATCGCCCGGTTCGTAAATTTCGTGCCGTAATCGCAATCCTGCTTGTTTGTCGAGATAACCGTCCCTGGCTTTTTCGAATACAGTCGCCATATCGGCCGCGATCGCGTCCGCCCACGCGTATCCGTAGTACCCCGCATCGTAGCCGTTCAAATGGCCAAAGTAAGACACGAATGTCGTGCTTCGATCGATCGGCAGAAAAACTCGTTCCAGAATCGGATTCGAGATCGCTACGCAGTCATATGAATCGTCTTCCGGATGCTGGTCGTGCAGCGCGAGATCAAGCGATGCGAACGCAAACTGGCGTCGATAGAAAACGCCAGCGGTGGCCAGTTTCGCGTCGTTCATTTTTTTGATGAGTTCGGCCGGAATTTTCTTCGACGGATCGCGGTAATCGGCTGCAAACGTGTCGAGTACCTTCTTGTCCCAGACCCAGTTTTGCAGCATTTGCGACGGCGCCTCGACGAAATCGCCGGGGACATGTGTTCCGGCGAACCGTCCATACTTGGCGCGCGTCGTGATGGAATGCAGCGCATGGCCGAACTCGTGGAATAGCGTTTCAACGTCGGTGTGCGTCATCAATGAGGGCTTGTCACGCTCGCCGGTGGGAAATTGCAGAGCAGGGCGACGGTTGGTCGTTGATATTTTCCGTCGGGCAACAGTTTGCCGCCGAGAATCTCGAACTCAGCGAAGTG
>CATPAV010000181.1 GCA_955652245.1 uncultured Candidatus Udaeobacter sp.
CCTCATGACCGCTTTGCTAATCTTTTGTTCTTCGTGCGAAAAACATCCCCTCGGGGAAATGCCGGAAGTCCAGAGAGAACAGGTCGATCCGGCAACAAAATTTCGATCCGCGGCGAACGAGACGGATTCTGACGAACCTTCGTCTTCGGCGACGCCGACTGAATTTTTTCCGTCAAACACGCCTCAATAGTCAAATCCCGCATGGCTGCCAAACATAACTACGCGACCACGCCGCCGAACATCACGACGATGCCGCCCGGCGTCCCCTACATCATCGGTAACGAAGCGGCCGAACGCTTCTCCTACTACGGCATGAAGTCGATCCTGACCGTCTTCATGGCCCATTACATCTTGAATCAGTCCGGCGCGCTGGCGCCGATGGACCCCAACGAAGCCTATAAGTACACCCATTATTTTGTCTCCGGGGTCTATTTCCTCCCGATTTTTGGCGCCGTTCTCGCCGACGGTCTTCTCGGAAAATACTGGACCATTCTTTCGCTCTCGATCGTTTATTGCTTTGGCCATCTCACGCTCGCATTCACGGATACGTCGTGGGGCATCGCAATTGGCGAGCGCACCATGCTGGCGATCGGCCTCGGCATGATCTGCATGGGCGCGGGTGGAATCAAACCATGCGTGTCAGCCAACGTGGGGGATCAGTTCGGAGATTCGAACAAACATTTGCTCTCAAAGATGTTTGGCTGGTTCTATTTCTCGATTAATGCGGGCTCGTTCATTTCAACGATTCTGTGCCCCTGGTTGCTTCAGAATCCGAATTACGGACCGCGCTGGGCCTTCGGCATTCCTGGCGTTGCCATGTTTATCGCGACTATTTTTTTCTGGGCTGGTCGCAAGAAAATGGTGCACGTGCCGCCAGCCGGTCTTGGCTATTTGCGAGAAACATTCAGCCGCCACGGTCTGATTACCCTTGCGCGCATCGCAATGGTTTACGTGTTCATTCTGGTCTTCTGGGCGCTGTGGGGAATGAGCAACGGCGTCGAGTGGACGCTACAAGCAGAAAAGATGGACCTGCACGTCTCCTGGTTGCCATGGATTAACGTCGCCTTCTCACCGTTCCATATTTCTGCGGGATGGGGTCTCGACTTGATTGCTGCTCAGGTGCAAACCGCGAATCCGATCTTGATTTTGATTTTTATTCCGCTCGTCAATTACGTGATCTATCCATTGATCAGTCGCGTCTTTCCGCTTACGCCGCTGCGCAAGATCGGCATCGGACTTTTCCTCACCGGCCTATCCTTTATCGTTATCGTCTGGATCCAGGGACAAATCGATGCGGGTTTAAAACCCAGCGTAAATTGGCAACTCCTTGGCTACATCATTCTCACGCTTGGCGAGGCGATGGTGTCGATCACAGGGCTCGAGTTCTCTTACACGCAGGCGCCGAACTCGATGAAGAGCTCGGTTATGGCATTGTGGCTTCTCACGGTTGCCTCCGGCGAATTTTTCGTCGGGAAAGTCAACGCTTGGGATTTAAACGCCGACGGTACGCATAGGCTGACTGATTATCAGTACTTCACGTTCTTCACCGTTTTGATGTTCGCGGTCGCTGTTGTCTTTGTAGTTGTTTCTTGTTTCTACAAGGGCCGCACCTATCTGCAATCGCAGCAACCGACGCTGGATGAAATTGCGACGGAGCCGATTCTTTCCAGCGGAACGCCGACCTAACGATCGGGAATGAAGCTGGTCGCGATCCCAATCGTATTCTCCTTGGCGTTGTCGATCTTCGCCTACGCGAATCCGAGAGACGACGAGTTCGAGAAAATTGCGAAGGATTACGTCGAAGGATTTCTGTCGTCGCACCCGGAAAATGCGACGGAGCTGGGCGATCATCGTTTTGACAGCCTCTTGAGCGATTATTCGCCTGAGACGCGCAATCAGCTGCTGACCAGCGCGAAGCAATTTCGCGAGGCGCTCAAACAGTTCGACGATTTCTCGCAGCTCACCGGTGCAAACCAGGTCGATGTGCGAATTCTTCGAGACAATATCGACAACGACATTTTCGAATTGGAAGAACTGCGAGAAGTGGATTGGAATCCGCTCGTTTACAATCAAAGCCTCGCCAATAGCCTGTATCTTTTAGTCGCGCGCGATTTCGCGCCGCCAGAAAAGCGCATCCTGAATTTGCGCAAGCGGATGGAAGGAATTCCTCACGTCATCGAGCAGGCGAAAGCGAACCTACAGCATCCGCCACGCGTTCATACCGAAACGGCGATCGAGCAAACCCAGGGCGCGATCAGCCTGGTGCGTGTCGGTCTTGACCCACTGCTGGTTCGCGCGCCGCAAATGAACAAGGACCTCGCACCGTTGCAGGAAAAAACCGCTGCCACGCTGGAAGATTACAAGAAATGGCTGCAAACAGATTTACTCCCGCGTTCGGACGGCGATTTCCGGCTCGGCAAAGAAAAGTTCCGAAAGAAATTGCGCTTCGCGCTCGCGTCCGACCTGTCGATGGAAGAAATCATGAAGCGCGCGCAAGCGGATTTGCAGCAGACCCAG
>CATPAV010000182.1 GCA_955652245.1 uncultured Candidatus Udaeobacter sp.
ATGTTGTTGGCGCACTCCTGCACTTTTTCCACACCAATGCCCACGCGGCGCGCGATTTCAGGGAAGCGCCGCTTGCCCAAATCCTCCATGTGGTCGGAGATGACTTTGTATTCGAGGCTGTTTTCCCTGCCCTCGCGCTTCAGTTGAATAAGCAAACATTCGCGCAAATCGCGGGCGCCCACGCCCGGCGGGTAAAAACTCTGAATCAACGCCAGCATTTTCTCGAAGTCTTCCTTCGGGATGCCGGTGTTGAGCGCCATCTCTTCCGGCGTGCTTTGGAGAAAGCCGTTGTCGTCGATGTTGCCAATGATCAGTTCCGCGGCCTTGCGGTCATCGGCATTGAGCGCCGTCTGATTCAGCTGCCCGATCAGATTCTGCTGGAGCGTTTCCTGGGTGGCGATGGAATCAAAAAAGAACTGGCGCTTATCTTTCGCCTCCTGCGAACGGCCGCTGTAGCTGCTCGACTGCGCCATGTAATCGCGCCATTCCTCATCCAGCGTCGCCAGCTTCTCGAATTCCTCTTTGAAATTATCGTCTGCGGAAGATTCAGCGCCGTTGCGCTCTTCCGGACTTGGCTCATTCGACAGCTCCTCCAGCACCGGGTTTGTCTCCATTTCCTGTTGAACCAGATTACGCAGCTCGAGCAGCGGCGCTTGGAGGAAGAGAAGGCTTTGTTGGAGCTGCGGCGCGAGAACTTGGTGCAGGGCAAAATTCTGCGACTGATGCATTCCTTGTCCGGCCATATGCGGAGGTTATCGGCCTCGTCCGTGCCGGGCAAGCAATTTGCACGCCAAATGCCGCGACGCATCAGCATCTAGCATCATCCAACAGTGGCGGTCACAACCCCGCTATGTCCCATTTCGCGATCGTTTCCTGAATCAGGCGGGCGATTTTGTCGTTCACTTTCGTGAAATAGGTTTTCGCTTTCACCGGATCAAACGTCGGATAACCCTGACCTTCTTTGTAAAGCATAATTGTCGATGGGAACGGATACGCACTCCACGTATTGGGCGGCGGAATCGCAGTCGCCATTTCGGGCTTGTAAAGCTCTTTGTGAACGAGAGCAGGATCGATCGCTATGATGTAGGCCGTCTCATTTTCCGCTCCGTGACCGCCATCTTGGCCGAACACTTCCAGCGTCACATCACTGCAATACGACCACCAGTTCACGACCAGAAGTCGCGTTCCTGTCTCGGGGCCCACTTCCTGCGCAAGCGCGCTTAGGACTGCGGTCTGACCGCCACCGTGGCCGTTTAGCAAAATGATGTTTTTGAATTTATTTTTCGCGAGACCGGCGAGAACTGCGCGGACATAATCGCGATAAGCATCTTCAGGAATGGTGAAGCTGCCCGGGTACGCGTCCATGACTCCAGTGAATCCGTACGGAATCACCGGGGCGATCATGGCGTTGACTTGTGGTGCGACCTCGCGCGCCATCGCCACGGGTGCGAGAATATCCGTTCCATTAGGTGCGACGCCGTGCGGCTCAAGTGTTCCCAGCGGCAACAAGACAGTATTGATTTTGGCGGGGACCCACTCGCGAAATTCGATCCAGTTAATGCGCTCCATTTCAAGCATACTTGGCGCAGTCTTCTGGATGGAATTCATGCCGGCACATTAGCAGTAGCCTGAGCGTCTCGCTTGTGTTTTTCTGGTCGGTCCTGCAAACCGGAAACGTGTGCTACGTTTTTCCGTTGACCATGATCCAATGCACCGGCTGGTCGAAGGCGAGGATTTCTTCAAACACGTCTGTTATCCCACTGCACGGAATTGCAATTAAGTCCGCGAAATAGTTGGCGCGAATGCGGCCGAGGACCTGCGGCCTCCCGAGAGCGCGTCCTCCATTCACCGTGGCCATTTCCAACGCCTCTTTCGGCGAAACCGCGGGCTCACCGCGCCGAAAAGCGCGCATCTCGGCGAAAAGACTCAGGTTCTCGTTGCTCGCGAGACTATCGGTGCCGAGGCAAATGTTGAACCCGAGATCGCGCAATCTTCTGAAAGCAAATGTGCTGTGCGCGAAATAATCGTGACTGCGGGGCGAATGCACCACATGAAATTTGCCTGTGAATCTCTCGAGTAGCTCGAAATCGCTCTCCGCTAATTCGTTGAGGTGCGCGATAATCCATTCCGTTGGTAGGGCGCGACCTGAGCCTGTTCTGAGCGAAGTCGAAGGAGGCGCGCCGATCGTGTCGCTAAATAGTCTGAGTGGCGTCTCATGCCCACAGTCATCCATCGGCCGCCCGATGCTTCTCATAAAATCGTAGAGCGGCCCCGCCCCATCGCGAAACAGCGACATCTCCTCGCGCGATTCCGCCAAATGCGTCGTCAACAAAACGTTCTCACGTCGCACAACTTCCTCGCAGCGCCGATACAAATCCTTGGAAGCCGTGAATGGCGCATGCGGCGCCAGTCCCCAATTCGCTGCCGGCTTCAGCGATTCAGCTGCAAGATCGACAAGTTCATTTGCGCGTTCCGGCGAACGCACGTCGATCAACTCCGCAAACCACCAGGTTCGAATTGGTGGATCAATCCGCGCAATCAATTCTGGGAACGCGGTCAGATTTGCGATCGTCGTCGTCCCAAACCTTTTCGCCTCGGCGAATCCTTCTGCGATCGATGCCACGTAATCTTGGGCGGAGAGTCTCGCCTTTTCCGTGTTGATCGCGCGGATCCAATCAGCAAAAGGTTTTTTCGGCGGGATTTGACCGCGTAAACATGTGTAATCGAGATGGCAATGCGCATTGATTAGTCCCGGCAGCATCACTTGCTCGCCAAGATCGACAAGCTGTTGTCCCGAGTGGCGTGCGGAAATCTCCGGAAATTTTCCAACATCGATAATTCGATTTCCCGAAATTGCGACCGCGCCGTTCTCAATTGGCAGGCCGTCCATCGTAACGACAGCGCGCGCCCGGATGATCATTTTTCTGCTGTAGCGGCGGTCTATGACCGTCGCAAATATCGCCGTCGAAAATAATGCGACGCTCGCAGAGCGCCGCTACAGTTTGGCGTTGCCTTTCACCGCTTCTCGGCATTCTGCCACGAGCAAATTGCACGCCTCCTGGCAAAGCAACGGAATTGTAGCTTGGGTCGCCGTTGTAGCTGACCCCGGTCTTCCCCCGGCTTTCGTTTGATCAAACGCCGGATCAAACTTTTCCGGTGGCAATTTTGTTGATGCAACCGTGCCTTGCTTATCCCGTTTCCATAAAATCGTGCGCAAACATCCGCCATCAGACCGGCAAAAATCTCCGACCATACAATCGATCTGTTCATCCGAAATTTTCGCCGCAACGCGGTACATTCCTGATTGTCGATCCAAGGTTTTGCGCAGCGGTGTGGTTTGCGATTGACCGCTTTTCCAAGCAGCGAAAACGGCGAGCCTCCCCGGATAAAAATAATCGAGCGCGCGCCTCAATGCATCAAGCGTCGCAAGTTCCAAACGCCACCCGTGGGGTAAAGTG
>CATPAV010000183.1 GCA_955652245.1 uncultured Candidatus Udaeobacter sp.
AGTCAGACGTGAACCGCCAGTCCACGGCAATGCCGCCCTGTCACGGCAATCTAGTTTAGCATTCATTCGGGTGAGTCAAGTATATTATTACCCTATTTTTCGAAAAATTCGGCACTGTTGGCATTTTCTAATCCGTGGAAATCTACGTTAAATGACTCGCGAGTTCCCATTCGCTCTCCCTTCGGGCTGCCGTCCATGTCGCTCGCTTGCCAGCGGCTCCATTCTGTGGGTTGGTGTTCCTTTTTCCGCTCCGCCAAATTTGTGTAAGCTGTTGGATCTATGACCGCCGAATTCGAACAACAGCTCTCCAGCACACTGGAAGAAATTAAATCGCAAGGTCTTTACAAAACGGAGCGGATCATCACGACTCCGCAGGACGCGCACATCGGTGTCGCTGATGGCAAACGGGTGCTCAATATGTGCGCCAACAATTATCTCGGCCTGGCCGATCATCCCGCGCTGATCGCCGCGGCAAAGGAAGCGCTCGATACGCACGGCTTCGGCATGGCCAGCGTCCGCTTCATTTGCGGCACCCAAGACATCCACAAAAAACTTGAAGCCGCCCTGACAAAATTCCTCGGAACCGAAGCGACGATTCTTTATCCGTCGTGCTTCGACGCTAATGGCGGCTTGTTCGAAACACTGCTCACGGAGAAGGACGCAGTGATCAGCGACGAACTGAATCACGCGAGCATTATCGACGGCATCCGGCTCTGCAAAGCGCAGCGGTTTCGTTACAAGCACAACGACATGGCTGATCTCGAAGCGCAATTGCGCGCCGCGCAAAATGCGCGCTTCCGCTTGATCGCAACCGACGGCTGTTTCTCAATGGACGGAACGATCGCGAACTTGAAAGCGATTGTCGATCTTGCCGAAAAATACAACGCGCTGACAATGATCGACGACGCGCACGCGACCGGATTTCTGGGCAAGACTGGACGCGGGACACACGAATATCGCGGCGTGATGGGTAAGATCGACATCATCACGGGTACGCTCGGCAAAGCGCTCGGCGGCGCCAGCGGCGGATTCACCAGTGGACGCAAAGAGATTGTCGATCTTTTGCGCCAACGTTCGCGGCCCTATTTGTTTTCAAACACAATCGCGCCACCGGTCGTCGTCGCGTCGTTGAAAGCGCTCGAACTGCTCAGTGCGTCGACGGAATTGCGCGACAAGCTTGAAGACAACACAAAATATTTTCGCGCCGCGTTGACCGAGCGCGGCCTGACGATCAAGCCCGGCGTACACCCGATTGTGCCGATCATGATCGGCGACGCCGCGAAATCGCAGAGGTTCGCCGCGCGCATGCTGGAGAAAGGCGTTTATGTGATCGGCTTCTTTTTCCCCGTTGTGCCGCACGGCACCGCGCGCGTCCGCACCCAAGTGTCAGCAGCGCATTCGCGCGAAGATTTGGAATTCGCCGTCAACGCCTTCGCTGAAACGAACGAGGAGTTGAAAAATATTTAGCGGCAGCCGTGTCGGCTGCAGAATTAAGACATAGACGGGCGACACAGCCGCCACTACAGCGCAATACCTGAAGAACACCAGAACAATGCTTTACATGGTGATCGAGCGTTTCAAAGAAGGCGCAGCGCCAGAAATCTATCGGCGGTTCCGGGAAAAAGGCCGAATGATGCCCGATGGCCTGGAGTACGTTTCTAGCTGGATTGATCATAATTTCAAAGTTTGCTGGCAATTAATGCAGACTGAAGATATCGCGCTATTCCAGCGCTGGATTGAAAATTGGAACGATCTCATGGATTTCGAGATCGTGCCGGTACGCGCCTCGGCCGAGACGGTGAGCTAATGTCTCAACAGGAAGAAATTTGATCCGCTCGCTGCGCCCGCTTCGGCTCCGCGGATCGCAGCTCCGCAATCTTCGAAAACCGCGTTGATCCGATGGCCGCGATTACTGCGCCGCCGCTTGAACGGTTTTCAAATCGAGCTGAACCGATGCGCCTTTTTGCCAACCGTCCGCGCCGGATTCTAGCTTCGCGTCCGCAATATCAGCGCGCGCGGTCTTTTTGGCAGCGGATGGTCCGTAGAGCTTATCACGCTCGGCCACAATATTGGCCTTTGCCTGTCCATCCGCGGTGAAGGCCATCATGAGTTGCGGAATGCCCATCGGCAATTTGTCGCCCCGATCCAGCTGCCATGTGTGCCAGGTTTTCCCGTACGTGCCGATCAGCACCTTCATGAGATCCTTTTCCGCCGCGTCAGCCATGCCTGGAAACCGTCAGCACGCCGGATTTCACTTCATAATTATGGCTATGCCAAAGCTTTTTCTCCTCGGGCGGCAAAGATTCAAAAATCTTTGCGCTGACGATGTATTCGACGCCGATCAGGCGCGCGCCCGGTTTGTTAGAGTCATAAATGACATATTGCAGGACCTCGTCGCTGAGATGCGAACAATAATGCCTCGGCAATGATCTGCCGGCTCATGTCGCCACTATAGAAATGGATGCCGCAGACATGAGCATGGATATCGCCAATCGGCGGAAAATTAGCACTGGCTGAGGCGCTTTTCGTCTTTTCCGAGGATTGCCCGAACGCTGTGGCTGCGATGACGAGTGACGCTATCAATAGACCCAGGGTTTTCATATCAGGAA
>CATPAV010000184.1 GCA_955652245.1 uncultured Candidatus Udaeobacter sp.
TAGTTTGCTCGTGGTCTTTTTGTTCGTGGTCATCATTGTTTGCGGCATCATGATCGCGCTGCACGCCAAAGACCGATTCGGTTTGCTGCTTGGCTGCGGCGTTGTTTCGCTTCTGGCTTTGCAAGCGGCGGTCAACATTGGCGTGACCACCTCGCTCCTGCCGAACAAAGGTCTACCGCTGCCGTTTATCAGTTACGGAGGTTCGAATCTCGTCACTTGTTTGTTCGGGATCGGTTTGTTGCTGAATATCTATCGGCAGGGCATTCTCGAACCACCGCATAAGAAACGCACGACAGTGCAGGTTCGGATGACACCGCGGATTTAAAACCAAGGATCGACAATCACCTTATGAACGCAGTGATCGCATGCGGAGGCACCGGCGGCCATCTTTTCCCCGGCATTGCTGTGGCGGAGGTATTGCGTGATCGCGGCCACGAAGTCATGCTGTTGATTTCCGAAAAAGAAATTGACGCGCTTGCGCTTTCCGGCCGCACGAATTTCCGGTTTGAGAAATTGCCGACGGTCGGGTTGCCCTCGCCATTTTCGCCCGCAATTCTCGGTTTCATTCGCCGCTTCTGCGAGAGCCTATCCCTTTGCCGAGCCATCTATCGCAGATTTAAACCGCAGGTTGTCCTTGGCATGGGCGGATTCACTTCTACTGCGCCTGTGCTGGCTGGGCGCATGCGCGGCATTTCGACCTTCATTCATGAATCAAATGCCATCCCGGGGAAAGCGAATCGATTGACCGCACGGATGGTGCGCGCGGTCATGCTTGGCTTCAAGGAATGCGCGCCGTTCTTTCCAAAAGCGCACACAGAAGTCACCGGCACGCCAATCCGAACTGAACTGAAACCTCTGGATCGACAGGTCGCGCGTCAAAAGCTCGGACTCCGGACTGATTTGGCAACGCTGCTCGTAATGGGTGGGAGCCAGGGTGCCAGCGGAATCAACCAAGCCATCATCAAAGCATTGCCATTTTTGCAGGGCGTCCCGTTGCAGGTGATTCATCTCTCCGGCGCACGTGACGAGCGTCTTGTCGCAGATAATTATCGCCGCGAAAAGATCCCGGCTTACATCGCCGCTTTTCATCATCGAATGGAGGAAGTTTACAGCGCCGCCGATTTCCTCGTGGCGCGCGCCGGCGCGGCCAGTCTTGCGGAGTTCGCAGCTTTTTCGCTGCCTGGCATTTTAATTCCATTTCCTTATGCGGCAGACGATCATCAAACGCGCAACGCAGAGATTTATGCGCGCGCTGAGGCGGCGATTCTTCTTAAGGAATCGGAGATTTCTGGCGAATTGCTTGCACGCAAGATCCGTGAGCTGATCGAGAGTCCGGAGCGAATCCGGGAGATGTCGGCGAATTGTTCGCCGCTCGCGCCGAAAAACGCGGCCGGGCTCATGGTCACAACCATGGAGAAATATACGACCCATGAAGCCCGTCTCTGAGCTTGACCTCCCGAAATTGCTCACGCGTGAGCATCATAAGATTCATCTTATCGGTGTGGCTGGCAGCGGGATGAGCGGTCTCGCCGCACTCTTGCTCGAGCTTGGGCACGAGGTTAGCGGCTCCGACAAAGCCAGCACCATGGAGACGGATCGATTGCAACGGCTCGGTCTGTGTTTTCACCAAAACCATCGTGCGGACGACGCCAGCGCCGCCGATCTGGTTGTCTTTTCTTCTGCGATCAAGATCGACAATCCAATTCTCGTGAGCGCACATGGTTCGGGAAAACCGGCCGTGCGTCGCGCCGAAGCCCTCGCCGCCATCATGCAGGGCAAGCGCGGGATCATTATTGCAGGAATGCATGGAAAAACGACCACCTCCGCGATGACAGCGCACGTTCTGCGCGAAGCCGGGCTCCATCCGTCGTATTACGTCGGTGCAGAAATTCCGATTCTCGGAAGCAACGCGCATTGGGATCCGGCCGGCGAATATTTTGTTGCGGAAGGCGACGAAAGCGATGGGACGCTGCGTTGCTTTCACCCCGAGCACGTTCTCATTTTGAACATTGAAGAGGAGCACCTTGATTTCTATGTCGATCTTGCAGCGATCGAAGAAGTTTTCGCTCAGCTCATCGAGCGAACCACCGGCATGCTTTTTTACAGCGCCGATGACGCCAACACGGCTCGATTGTGCGCGCAGCGAAAACCTGCGGTCTCGTACGGCTTTTCCGAAAACGCCGATTATCGCGGCACCGACATCGAATTGCGCGATTTTGCATCGGTTTTTTGTGTTTATCTTCAGGGCCAACAACTGGGCGAAGCGGTGCTGAATGTTCCCGGACGCCACAACGTCCACAATGCCATCGGTGTGATCGCTCTGGCGAACGAGCTTGGGATTCCGTTTGAGAAAACTGCAGCCTCCCTTCGCAAATTCGAGCATGCCCGGCGCCGGTTTGAAATAAAATACGCCAGCGATCGTTTTCTGCTCGTCGATGATTACGCGCATCATCCCACCGAAATTCGCGCCACGCTCAAGACAGCGAAATCGACCCGCCGCAAACGCGTCCTGACGATGTTTCAGCCGCATCGTTTTTCGCGAACCAAAGCGCTGTGTCATAAATTTGGAGGCGCCTTTGATGATGCAGACCGCGTTGTTGTTACCGACATCTATGCCGCGAGCGAAGAGCCAATTCCTGAAATCAGTGGCGAAACTATCGCCGCGGAAATCGCGCGCCATGGACATCGCGGCGTGAGTTATCAATCGCGTTTCGAGTGGGTCCATCGCGATGTCGGAAACATGTTGGACTCCGGCGACCTCATTTTGAGCATGGGCGCGGGCAACATTCACGAGCAGATATCGATCCTGGCTGCCGACCTTGTAATCGCAGAGAAATTGAAAGCGATCGTTGGTGAAGAAGGTCACGTGCGGCTTTACGAGCCGCTCTCAAAACACACGACTTTGCGCGTGGGCGGTCCGGCGCAATTTTGGGTTGAGCCGCGCAATAAGAAGGTGTTTGCGGAATTGATCCGCTTTTGTCGGCGCGAAAGTCTTCCGCTTTTCGTCATCGGCCGCGGCTCCAATTTGCTCGTCCGCGACGGTGGCATTCTCGGCGTCGTGGTTCATCCCTGCGGAGGGGATTTCGACAAGATTGAAGTTGATGGTAACGAAATCACAGCGGGTGTCGGCGCGAAACTAAAGGAGGTCGCCTATGCGAGTAAAGCGGCCGGAATTGGTGGGCTGGAGTGGATGGAGGGTATTCCCGGCGCAGTCGGCGGCGGGTTGCGGATGAATGCCGGCGCCATGGGCTCGCAAACTTTTGAGAATGTTGTCCACGTTCGTTATCTCGATTCGGAAGGAAATCCGCACACGAAGAGTCGGCACGAACTGGACGTGCACTACCGGAATTTTCCTTTGCTTGAAAACAATTTTGCTGTCTCCGCCGTCTTTCGGGGCCAGTCTGCGCCGGCCGATGAGATCGCTCAAAAGTTACACGCATCGCAGGAAAAACGCCGCTCCTCGCAACCAATCGCAAAAAGCGCCGGGTGCATTTTTAAAAATCCGCAGAATTGTTCAGCAGGACAATTGGTTGAGGAACTGGGCTTGAAAAATTCTGGCGTTGGCAAGGCGCGCGTCTCGGAAGTACACGGCAATTTCATTGTCAATGATGGCGGGGCGACCGCGGCTGAAATGCTTGAGTTGATCGAGAAAATCAAAAGCGTGGCGCGGACGCAACGCGGGATCGAGCTGGAGACGGAAGTGCAAATCGTAGGAGAACCGGCATGAAGAAAAGTGACCCTATTCCCCAAAAAATCGCGGTGCTCATGGGCGGACCAGGTTCCGAGCGCGAGGTCTCGCTTGCTACGGCACGCGGCGTTTCGAAGGCATTGCGTTCGTTAGGCGCGGAAGTCCTGGATGTCGATGTCCGGGACCAAAGTTTTCACCTACCCGATGATGTCGATCTTGCGTTTCTTACAATTCACGGAACTTTCGGCGAGGACGGGTCCCTCCAAAAAGTTCTCGAGGATCGCGGCATCCCTTACACTGGGGACGGCGTAGAAGAAAGCCGAACTGCCTTCGACAAGATTCGCTCTAAACAAAAATTTCGCGCGCACGGAGTAACAACACCATTATGGGAGGTGATTCGGCCCGGCCAGCGGCCAACGATTCCGTTGCCGATCGTAGTCAAGCCGCCACGTGAGGGATCGACTGTTGGGGTGATCATTGTGAAGAGTGAACGCGAGCTCGACCTGGCGATCGCTGAAGCGGCGAAGTACGATCGCGAATTGCTGGTTGAAGAATTTATTGCAGGTCGCGAGTTGACCGTTGGAATACTGGGCGATCAAGCGCTGCCCATTCTGGAAATCATTCCCAAAGGCGGCTTTTACGATTTCACAAATAAGTATCCCTTCTTAAATCCACAGGCGGGCGGGGGAGCCGAACATGTGTGTCCGGCAAAGATCGACAAGAAAAAAACAAAGGAGATTCAGGAGCTCGCTTTGCGAGCACATCGCTCGCTCGGTTTGCAGGTTTATTCGCGCGTTGATGTTCTCTTACCGGAAGATGGCGTCGCCACGGTGCTGGAAGTAAACACCATCCCCGGCATGACGGAAGCGAGTCTGCTGCCCGAAGCTGCCGCCGCCGCCGGCATAAGTTATGTCGATCTTTGTACGCGTATCATCGAACTCTCGCGCGCCAGGTCGGAGCGTTCAGCGAAATGAAAACTACTCAACGACGTTCCCAGCGGGGCAATCGGCGCGTGTCCAATTTGCGTCAGCGACGCCAGCAGCATTTATTGGATGTTAAAGTTCGCTCGCGCAGAGCTACCCAGCATCGCGCTCGAAGAGTTCTGGGTGTTGTCTCCAGACTGACATTGCTGGCTGGGCTTTGCGCTGTCGTTTACGTTGGTGCACGCGAAGGCGCAAAGCGCTTTTTCTTCGAAAATGCGGACTATCAGTTGCGCACAATCGAGCTCCAGACGGACGGCACCTTGCAGCGCGAGCAGATCCTGAAAGTGGCCGATCTGCACGAAGGTGAAAACATTTTCAGTGTGAACCTGGGGCGCGTGCGCGATAGCGTGCAGCGACTTCCACAAGTCGATGAGGTGGAGGTGGTGCGCAAATTACCAGGGGACATCGATATTCGTGTGGTCGAGCGAAAGCCGGTTGCGTGGATTACAGGCGACAAACAAATTTCCGATCCATTTGTGTCAGATGTCGCTTTTCTTGTGGACGCGCGAGGTGTTTTGATGAAAGAAAAGAAGTTGTTGCCCGAATATCTGGGATTGCCGCTCATTTCAGGATGCTCGAGCGAATCGCTCGAGGCGGGCAAGGTCGTCGAATCGCTCGAAGCAAAAACGGCGCTGGAATTGCTGCGTTTGAGCACACGCAGCTTTATGCAAACGCGGTTTCAGATTCGCGAGATTGATGTTTCCAAAAGTTATTGCCTGCTCGTGACCGACAAAAATCATGCGCGTGTCACGTTTGCGTTAAACGATCTCGACGCACAATTACAGCGTCTCGAACAATTTCTTGTTTATTGTGATGACTCAAAGCAGGAACTCGAGACGGTGAACTTGCTGGTCCAGCGAAACATTCCGGTGACGTTCGCGAAACCACCGGCCGCCGTCATCAATGATACGATTGATCCCTCTGTGGAACCGCGCATTTTGAAAGCAATCCCAGTGCATCAACCGGCAAAGGCCGTGCCGCCGCCGGCGAAAGCAGCCACGAGTTCGACGCCGATCCCAAAGGCAGGTCCTGTCCCGCGACACAAGAAAGGCCAATAACGATGGCAAGCAGCAATTTGATAATTGGTCTTGAGATTGGTACCTGGAAAATTTGTGTTGTCGTTGGAGAAAGCCGGCCCGATGGCGCAATCAAGATCCTCGGAGTTGGCCAGACGCCGTCGCGTGGCGTGCGCAAAGGCGAGATCGTTGATTTTGAAACAGCGATGAAATGCGTGCACGAAGCGGTAGTCGACGCCGAGCAAAAAAGCGACGTTATGATCCGGAGTGTTTACGTCGCCGTGGCCGGGTCGCATCTTCAAAGTTTCAATAATCGCGGCAGCGTAATGCTGCCCGAAGACCGCGATGAGATTGATGAGCAAGACGTTGAGGATGTGAAAATTAACGCGCGTGAGGTGAGCATCCCTGCGCAAAACGCTTTCCTCCATTCCATTATCCAGCATTACCATGTCGATGGACAAGATGGCGTGCTTAATCCAGTCGGGATGCTTGGGCAAAAATTGGAAGCCGATTTTCACATCATCCACGGCGTGCGCACGCGCATTCAGAACACCATTCGGTGCGTGAAAGAGTTACCGCTCGACGTCGAGGACGTGGTATTCGGCGCGCTTGCTTCTGCGCAGGTCGTCCTGACGCAGCACCAAAAGGAACTCGGCGCGCTGGTGATTGATATCGGCGGCGGGACGACGGATTATATTTTATATGCTGATGGCGCGGTTAAACAAAGCGGTTGCCTCGCGGTCGGCGGTGACCATATCACGAATGACATTTCGATGGGGCTGCGCATCCCTATGGCGCGCGCTGAGAAATTAAAAATCGAGGAAGGCAACTGCGTTCTTGGAAATTGTCTTCCCGGCGAAGCTATTTTATTAAAAGACGATTCGGGTTTTGCCGGGAAGGAGATCGAGCGCGAAACGCTGAATACGATCATAAATTTGCGGCTGCGGGAGACCTTTGAACTTCTCAAACGCAGACTCGAGGAAGAGTCATTCATCAATTATCTCGGTGCCGGCATTTTCATTACCGGTGGATGCAGTCTTCTCAACGGTATCGATAATCTCGCGGAAGAAATTTTCGAAATGCCTGGGCACGTCGCACACGCACAGACTGCATCGGGATTAACTTCGGCGGTGGAGAACCCGCAATTTTCGACCGCGATTGGTTTGATCAAATATGCGCAAGCTGTGCAAACAGATCGGCCGCGACGACGATTTGGAGGAGTCCTCGGCAAATTCTTTAGCGGAATGAGATGAACAAGCGCCACGTTTCCAAAATTGTCATGTCGAGCGGAGTCGAGAGATCTCTTGCTGTTAATAATAAGAGATTCCTCGACTTCGCTCGGAATGACAGAAGCGGGAATGCGGTGATAAGATAGACATAGGCGCGACGAGATGATTCAGCTCAGGAAAAATTACAGTTTGCCCGAACGCGAAGAGGAATTTGTTGCGATCAAGATTGTAAGCGTTGGCGGCGCTGGTTTGAGCGTGCTCGATCGGATCGTACTCGATGGTTTGGAGAGGGCCGACGTGGTCGCGATTAACACCGATGTTCAGTCACTGGCTAGTTCCGTCGCTCCCCACAAAGTGCAACTCGGTCGCACGGCGACGCGTGGTTTGGGCACGGGCGGCGACCCGGAGCTGGGCTACCAAGCAGCGGTGGAATCGGCTGAGGAAATCCGCGAGGCGCTGGCAGGCGCGAGAATGATTTTTATTTGCGCAGGGCTCGGTGGCGGCACTGGATCGGGCGCGGCGCCGTATGTCGCGCAGCTTGCCCGTGAAGCCGGTTCGCTTGTCGTCGCGTTTGCCACTCTTCCATTTGGTTTCGAAGGCAAACGCCGCAGCGCACAAGCGCAGGAGGCGCTCGGCCGGCTTAATGAGATCGCCAACGCAGTGATCTGCTTCGAGAACGATCAGATGGGGGACATCGTTGCGCCGAAAGCAGGAATCCATCAGGCATTTGCGACGGCGGACATCACGATCAGTCAAAGCGTTCGTTCCATTGTAAATCTGATCCAGCGGCCGGGGCTTATCCGCATCGGATTCGATGATTTGCTTGCGGCGTTGCGCAGCCGGAATGGCCGTTGCTTGTTTGGTTTCGGTGAATCCGATTCGGACAATCGCGCACACGACGCCCTCGCGCAGGCGCTCAAAAACCCTTTGATGGATCGTGGCCGCATGCTAGGAGACGCGACCCGTGTGTTGGTTCAAGTGGCAGGCGGACCCGGCATGACGTTATCCGAAGTAGAAATCCTAATGCAGGAACTTGGTCGTCATGTGAACGAGGAGACGCAGATTCTATTCGGCACGGCAGTCGATGGCCGAATGGGGGATCGCCTCAGCGTCACAATCGTCAGCTCATTCACGGCCGATAAGGATTCTATTCCGCAGCCGATTCAACCGGCGCAGAGCAGTGTGCCCGCGATGCCGCCCGTCTGGGCGCAACCGCAGGACGCTTCGCCGAAGATCGACATCGAGCCGGAAGCAACTCCGATGGAAACTTCCCAGCCTGCGGAGACGATGCCGATCGAGGAACCGGCGCCGGTTAGAACATCACGGCCGCAGCCATCTATGCCCCACAACCCTGAACCGCGCGTGAGTACGCCGCAGACCAACCCGGTGCCGATGAAAGAAGGGAAACCGTCGCCGGAAAAAAATGTGCAGGCGAAACAGGAAGTCTTGCAATTCGAGCCGGTCACGCGAGGTCGCTTCGAAAAGAGCGAACCGACCATCGTGGAGGGCGAGGACCTCGATGTCCCGACCTATCTGCGGAAGAAAATCAAGGTGAAATAGCTAGGGATGGCGCGCACGCACCATCTCTCGCAGTGTGGGACAGCGCGATGTCCCTATTTCTTCATTAATTCGAGCACCGCGCTCGTCATTCCGATAATGCCCGTGCGAATCGTGGGTTCGGGAACAGGTGCGAACTTGCTGGAATGTAAACTCGGCAGCGGTGTGCCAGTTTTTTTTGACTCGGCCGCTTTTGCCGGATCGACTGCTCCGACAACGAACATGAGTGCTGGGATGGAATGATCCGGCAGGCTGTATTCACAGAAATCTTCGGCGCCCATACTTGGATCTTTCCGCACAACGTTGTCATTGCCTAACGCCGTTTTCAGCGCCACAGTCACGCGCTTGGTCAGCTCTGGATTGTTATAGGTCGCCGGGCTGAATTCATCCTGGAGCACGTGCACCTCCGGCAACTTGTCGGGCGGAATACCAAAGGCGGTCGCGCAATCTTTGGCGATCCGCTCGATGGCAGCGAGCACCTTTTCGCGCACTTCCTTCTTATAAGTACGCACCGTCAACTGCATCTTCACTTCGTCTGGAATAATGTTGTGCTTCGTCCCACCATGAATCGAACCGACTGTGATTACGACCGGATCGATTGGGTTATTCTCGCGCGATGCGATTGTCTGCCAGGCATTGATGATCTCCGCCGAGAGCACAATTGGATCCTTCGTTTTGTGCGGATATGCGCCGTGGCCGCCGACGCCGTGCACGGTTACATCGACTGAATCGACATTGGCAAAAGCGTAACCCTCGGTCACGCCGATCTTCCCGGTCTCGATCTCCGCATCATCGTGCAAGGCGAGCGCGTAATCCGGTTTCGGCCAGCGCGTGTAAAGGCCGTCCTTCAACATCGCCCGCGCGCCACCGACAGTTTCCTCAGCCGGTTGTCCGATGAAAATGATCGTGCCGTGCCATGCGTCCTTGAGTTTACCGAGTGCGCGCGCCGTGCCGACCAGTGTGGACATATGAATGTCGTGTCCGCACGCATGCATCACTGGCACTTCTTTGCCTTCGTCGTTTTTCGTTGTGACCGTGCTTGCGTAAGGCAGACCGGTTTCTTCATGCACTGGCAACGCGTCGAGATCGCTGCGGACCAGCACCGTCGGTCCAACGCCGTTCTTCATCACGCCAACAACGCCGAAGCAAGTCGCGCCGGGCTTTTCGTATTTGCCGACGCGCTCGGTCACTTCGGCGCCGGCGGCTTTCAATTCCTTGGCCACAATCGCGGCCGAACGCTCCTCATGCGTGGACAATTCGGGATGCGCGTGAATATCCTTGTAAATCATGAGCAACGACGGCAGCTCGGCATCGGCAATTGTTTGCGGCGTCTGCTGCGCCAACGCGAGACCGCCAGACAGGATCGACGACAGCAAAATCGGCAATGAGTGAATCTTCATGTTGCTCTTATAACAGAAAACGCAAATACATAAATCAGGAAGCGAGCAATCCAGGAGACAAAATAAGGAAACCTTCATGGTTTTCCTAGCTTTTCAGATTCAATTTCTTCTTTTCCTGCTTTCCTAGTTTGTTTTTCGGGTTCTCTTGATCTGCGATGGAATTTGAGAAGAACACCATGCTCTTCGGCGCCGATCCGACGCCGCGGATCGTTGCGATCGAGCTGGGCGAGACAGGCACAGTCAAAGTCTACCGTCGTGAAAAGAATGGGTCGACGATCGCCGAGGTCGAACCGTTTCATCCGTTCGTCTGGGCTGATTCGGACGTTGTCGATCTTGGTATCGAAGCTGAGAAACTGGAAGGCGATCTCAGATATGGCTGGTTGATCACGGTCGATAGTTGGAAAGAACTGGTCGCCTTGCGCAACGGCCTTAAAAAAGCCAACCGCGATTTCTTCGCCTTCACTGATCCCGTTCAGCATTACCTCACTGCCGCAGGGCGATCGCTCTTCAAGGAATTGCCCTTCGAAGAGCTGAAACGCATGCAGCTTGAGGTCCTTTCGTTCGAAGAGCCTGTCGCCGGCGTTCCCGACGCAGGTCCAACTGATCACATCATGAGCATTGCGCTCTCGGACAACACCGGTTGGGAGGAATTGATCGTTGTCGATCCAAAAAACGTCGCCGAATCTGAACACGCCGCGCTTAAACGCCTGACGAGCCTGATCAAAGAGCGCGATCCGGATGTGATTGAGGGGCACAATCTCTTCCGATTCGATTTGCCTTATTTGGTTGCGCGCGCCAAGAAAACGAAAACCAAACTCGATTGGGGGCGCAGCGGCGGATTTTTGCGCTCCCGTCCTTCGCGGCTCCAGATTGCGGAGAAAACAATCGATTACCCGAAGTTCACGATCGATGGCCGCCATTTCGTCGATACGTTCCTACTGGCGCAATTTTACGATGTCGGCATGCGGACCCTCGCCGGATTCGAACGTGTCGATGTTGCGCGGCATTTTGAGTTTTGCGACAGCGAAGAACTTTCCGCGCTTACCGGCAAGGAATTGCAGCGCGCCTACCTCGACAACGACGAACGATTTCGGCAGCGCGCGCTCTGCGCGGTGCGCGAAACGCGCGCGGTCGCCGATCTGCTCATCCCGAGCTATTTCATCCAGGCCCAGATTTTTCCTTACAATTATCAGGATGTCGTCGTGCGCGGTAACGCCACGCGGATTAATGCTCTCTTCTTGCGCGAATATTTCCGACAACGCCATTCCATTCCTGAGATGCCGCTAGTGCGCGGCTTCGAGGGCGGTTACACCGATATCTTCTTCACTGGTGTCGCTCGCGACGTGTGGCATTGCGACCTCGCTTCACTGTATCCCTCGATCATGCTCCAGTTCGATTGCTTTCCAGAGACCGATCAGCTCCAAATCTTCCGGCATTTGCTAACCGATCTCCGCACGTTCCGACTCGAAGCCAAAACACAAATGCGCGCCGCGAAAAATTCGAAAGAGCAGCGTTATTTCCACGCGCTGCAAAACACGTTCAAGATTTTGATCAATAGCTTCTACGGCTATCTCGGTTTCGCACAGGGAAGTTTTGCCGATTTCGATGCCGCGGCGCGGGTTACGCAGATTGGGCGCGATCTGTTGAAGAAGATGATTGAGTGGCTAAACGCGCGCGGTGCGCAGGTGATCGAGGTTGATACCGACGGAATTTACTTCACCCCGCCTCCGAAGATCGACATCAACGAATTACGCGAGGGATTGGCCAAAGAATTGCCGCCGGGAATCGAAGTGGAATTGGACGAGCAGTTCGACGCAATGTTCAGCTACAAAGCGAAAAACTACGCGCTGCTCACGAAAAACGGCGATGTCATCATCAAGGGTGGCGCACTCAAATCGCGCGGCCTGGAAAAGTTCCAGAGAGTTTTCCTCGAGGAA
>CATPAV010000185.1 GCA_955652245.1 uncultured Candidatus Udaeobacter sp.
AACCTCCTTGAATATCATGCGTTATTCATAGCGCTGATCGCCTCTGGTCTTCGCTCGGCCAGCTATATGTTTTTCCGCTATGTCGATTGTCGATAGCAGTAAAACTCAAAACTTGGAGCGATCGACCCTTCTGAAAGATCACACGTTTGTTAAAGCGCAGAGGGAAATGGTCATCCGGCTGCCACATACGCCGCCGTCGGAAATGTCGCTTGTGCAACGCCCACACCACACCGACGCCAAAGTGCAAGCAACTCACCCGCCACGTTCTTAGCAGTCGTCATCTGATTCGTGTCGCGGCCTTGAGTGACGGAGGGAGAACGGCGGAGTTTCGCGATCTTGCGCGCGGTGCGGCCCGTTCAATCTCTCGATTAGGTTGAAAGATTCGTCGATCTGTTCGGCTGCGCTGAGGTCGCATCTTCGCATGAAATGACAAAAGCAGGGCAAAGAAGAAAGCCGCCACGGATTTTCGTTCTGGCTGACACGCACGACCGTTTGCCGGAAAATGTCAGTCAAATGGCGAGAGATGCAGATGAAATCTGGCATCTTGGAGATGTCTGCGCAGAAAGAATTCTGGACGACCTTGGCGCAATTGGTCCGCGAGTCACTGTCGTGCGCGGAAATTGCGACAACAACTTCGAATGGCCCTTGGTTGTCGATCTTGTACGCGGTGGATTGAAATTTCGTCTTCAGCATGTTCCACCTGCGCAAGCCCCGGGAGATGTCGATGTGGTGTTGCACGGGCACACGCACGTGCCGCGAAATGAAAGACGTGGAAGCGTTTTATTTCTGAATCCCGGTTGCGTGACGCGACCCAACCGCGGCTCGCCCGCAAGCGTGGCGTGGCTCGAAATTGTCGATCAGAAAATTAATTGGCGAATCGTCCCGCTCCGCTGAATGCGAACGATGCGTCAATCGGTGTTTTAGCCATGGCCGAACGATCTGCCTTGATTAAAGAATCGAGCATCGCTTTTCTTCATAGAAGATGAGCGATTCGCTTGACCAGATTTTCATTCGCATAAAACAGTTGCTGCTCGCACCACTGGCCGGCGCTCCGGATTGGGTAATGCAGATAGCATCTGCCCTCATCAACATTTTTGCATTGCTCGGTGTATTTCTCACTCTCTTCGCGCTCATCTCCGTGCTGGAGCGGAAAATCCTCGCTCGCATACAAAATCGTTACGGGCCAAATCGGGTCGGACCGTTCGGGCTTTTCCAGCCGGTCGCGGACGGCATCAAGATGCTGATCAAGGAAGACATCGTGCCGGCCCGCGCCGATAAGGTCGTGCATTTTCTCGCGCCAATTCTGATCGCTGCGACGGCGATTCTTGCGCTCGGCGTCATTCCTTATGGCCGAAACATGACGCCGTTCGCGATCGATGGCGGCATTCTGTTTTTCTTTGCCGTTGGATCGACAACAGAACTCGCGGTCTTCATGGCCGGCTGGGGCAGCAACAACAAATTCTCAATGCTCGGCGCGATGCGCGCCATCGCGCAGATGATCAGCTACGAGCTGCCGCTCATCATTACAACATTTCCCGTGGTGATGGTGGTCGGTGCTCTCTCGCCCGACGCGATTGTGGTCGCGCAAAATGGCTACTCGTTCGGCGTTGTGCCGCATTGGTTCGTTACCACGCCGTGGGGCGCGGCCGCGTTCATTTTGTTTTTTGTCTCTGGGCTCGTCGAATCCAACCGCACGCCGTTCGATGTCCCGGAAGGCGAATCGGAAATCGTCGCCGGACACATGACCGAATATTCGGGCTTCAAGTACGCCACGTTTTTCATGGCGGAATACATCGGAATGTTCGCGATCAGCGGTCTGGCTGTGACGCTATTTCTCGGTGGCTGGCATGCGCCGATTCGTGGGCTCGAGTTCATTCCGTCTTACGTCTGGTTTTTCGTGAAGTTGTCGATCTTGCTTTTCATTTACATCTGGATTCGCGGAACGCTCCCGCGTACGCGCATCGACCAGATCATGAATTTCGCCTGGAAATTCATGCTGCCGATGGCGTTCACCTGCCTCGTCGCGGCCGCGGTGTGGCATTACGCCGGGCGCGGCGTCGCGGGATGGCTTTGGTCCCTCGCAGTTCTCGGCATTGTTTACATCGCATTATCGATTTTGCTCGACACTCGAAAGAAATTTGGGACCCGCACCTATCGTTTTGCCGAATGAACAGCGCCGCGTTTGTCGTTATCGCCATTCTGACGCTCGCCGCCGCATTCGCATCTGCAACGTTGCAGAAGCTAATGCATGCAGCGCTCATGTTCGCGCTGACGTTCGTTGGCATCGCGGCGTTCTTCTTTTTGCTTGGCGCCGAGTTTGTCGGGTTAGTGCAAGTGTTCGTCTATGTCGGCGCGGTCGCAGTATTGATTGTATTTACGATTTTGCTCACACGGCGTGATGTTCAAGACACCGGCAAACCCAACTGGGGCGGCGCGATCATAGCGATCGCAGTATTCGGCGGCTTGCTGTGGGCGATCCTCAAAACACCGGCGCTCTTCATCGCCGCGCCGCAAATCGAAGCGCTCACCGTCAAGCGCATCGGCGGAGTGCTGATGACCGATTACGTCTGGCCGCTGCAATGTGTCGGACTTCTGCTGACCGCCGCGCTCATCGGCGCCCTCATTCTGGTGATGGAGGACCGTGATGAAGGTTAAAAGAGTTACTATATTAAATCGGCGCAGCCGCTGACTCCCTTTTTTACGACGTAACGCTTTTAACTTTTTAGCTCTGCTCTCAGCATGACTCCGACGCTCCAGCTTTTTCTCGTTATCTCCGCGACATTGTTTTGCATCGGACTACTGGCGGTGCTGAGCCGGCGCCACGCGATTTTCATTCTCATCGGCATTGAGCTGATGCTCGCCGCGGCGAACCTGAATTTCATCGCGTTCTGGCGCTTCGGTCCGCAACCGCAACCACCCACCGGCGTGATGATCGCAATATTTTCAATCGCTATCGCCGCCGCGGAGGCGGTCGTCGGGCTCGCCATGGTCATCGCCGTTTATCGCCATTATCGCACGACCAACGTCGATCAATTCGACCAGCTCAAAGGATGACTCGCGGGATCGTCACCAATCTTTGGCTGATTCCCGCGGTGCCACTCGCGGCTTCGTTGATTATCCTGAGCCTCGCTAACTCGCGGCGCAGTGCTGGAGCGGTGCTCGCAATCATCGGCCAGGTCGCCGCACTCGCACTATCGATCTTGGCGTTTTCATTGACGCTGCAAACGCCCGGCTTCCGGGCGATTCACAATTTCACCTGGTTCACGTTTGGCGAACAAACGCTGCGTATCGGTTGGGTGCTCGATCCGCTCGCCGCAGCGATGCTGGTGATGATCGCGCTGGTCGGGCTCTGCATTTTTATCTTCAGCATCGGCTACATGGCCGACGATAAAAATTTTACCCGGTTCTTCACGTATCTTTCGTTTTTCTCGGGTGCAATGCTTGGCGTCGTCATCGCGAACAGTTTGCTGCTTCTTTTTGTTTGTTGGGAACTGGTCGGGCTCGCGTCGTATTTGCTCATCGGGTTCTGGATCGAGAAGCCGAGTGCCGCTGCCGCTGCAAAAAAGGCGTTCATCACCACGCGCATCGGCGACATGGGATTTTTCCTCGGCATTCTCTGGCTCTATGGCCGCAGCGGCACGCTACTCTTTTACAATGATGGCAGCGGTTGCCTTGAAAATGCCGGACTCGTTGCGCTCGGCGCCAGTGCCACATTCGTCGCGCTACTGATCTTTTGCGGCGCTGTCGGCAAGTCGGGACAATTTCCTCTCCACGTATGGCTGCCGGATGCGATGGAAGGCCCGACGCCGGTGAGCGCTCTCATCCACGCTGCGACCATGGTCGCGGCGGGCGTCTTTCTTGTCGCGCGCGTGTATCCGCTCTTCTCGTTTGGCGCAATCAACGGCGTGACGCCTTCGCTGACCGTGGTCGTATCGATCGGTGTCATCACAGCACTGATGGCCTCGCTCATCGCGCTCGGCCAATTCGATATCAAGCGTATTCTCGCTTACTCAACCGTCTCGCAGCTTGGGTTGATGATGGTTTCGTTAGGCGTTGGCGGCGTCGCGGCCGGGATGATGCACCTGATCGCGCACGGATTTTTCAAAGCACTCCTGTTCCTCGGCGCGGGCTCGGTGATCCATGGCTGTCATCAAGAACACGACATTCGCAAAATGGGCGGCCTGCGACGGCTCATGCCGATCACGTTTCTGACTTACGCGATCGGCATGATGGCGCTGAGCGGTGTGCCGTTTTTCTTTTCTGGCGGCTGGACAAAAGAAGAAATCCTGCACGCCACAGCGCATTGGCACGCGTCGCACCTGCCGCACTACCTGATGCTCGCCGGAGTTGTGCTCACGGCGCTCTACATGACGCGCCAAATGATCTACATTTTCTTCGGCAATCGGCGCGCTGCTTCCGAGGATGCGCACGAAAGCCCGCCGGTCATGACCATGCCGCTGATCGTGCTCGCGAGTTGCTCAATTGTTCTCAGCGCCATACTCACACCTGCATGGCCGTGGCTCCACGGTTATCTCACGGGCGAATCGGCGCACTTTGATATCGCCGTATTGATTCAGCCGACGCTTTTCGTTTCGCTCGCGCTCGTGGCTGGCGGGATCGCGCTCGGTTTTGCCATTTATCGCAGAGTTGCGGGAGCCGATCCGCTTGAGCACGCGCAGCCCGCATTGTTCCGATTCCTCGAAAACAAAATGTGGCTCGACGAACTTTACGATCGAACTGTTGTCGCCTACAGCCGAATGGCCGCGCGCCTGTCCGACTGGATGGATCGCAATGTCTGGGACGGTCTGGTGCGTGCGGTCAGCGGAATCGGTCAAATTTTCGGCATTCTCACCGATAACTTCGACGAACGCGGCATCAACGCCGGAATCGATGAAGCCACCACGGGTACGCGCGGTATTGGCCGTGTAATGTCCGCATGGCACTCGGGCCAAATCCAAACCTACCTGCGCGCTGTCGGCGTGAGCGTGCTGGTTTTGCTGGTCCTTTACGCATGGCTCACATAATTACCGCGCTGATTTTGATTCCGCTCGCCGGCGCTCTTTTCGTGAGTGCGGCGCGGCCAAACTACTCCCGCGGAATCGCGCTCGGATTCAACGCGTTCACCTCGATTCTGGGTCTCACCTTATGGCGAACCTTCGACGCCACCGCGGCCGGCCTCCAGTTGACTGAACGCCACGCATGGATTCCCGCAATCGGCGCTGAATACCTCGTCGGCGTCGATGGCTTGAGTCTGCTGCTCGTGTTGCTGACGTCACTCGTCGTCCCGTTCGCATTTCTCGCGCAACGTTCGGGTCGCGGGTTTTGCGCGCTGATGTTGATCATGCAATCCGCGCTCTACGGCACGTTCACTGCCCAGAATTTTGTTCTCTGGTTTTTATTTTACGAAATGAGCCTCGTTCCCGCGTTTCTGCTCATCAAAATTTGGGGCGGCGAAAATCGCGACCGCGCGGCGACAAAGTTTTTCGTTTACACATTCCTCGGGAGCGTCGCCATGCTGCTGTCGTTCCTCGGGATCTATTTCGCGAAAGGCACATTCGATTTCGGCACGCTCGCCGTTCTCGGAAAAAGCGGGCTCCTCACAGGCAAACTCGCGTGGCTCGGCTTTGCCGGAATTTTTCTCGGCCTCGCGGTCAAAGTGCCGCTCTTTCCCTTTCACACGTGGCTACCCGACGCGTATGAAACCGCGCCAACCGGCGTGTCGATGGTGTTGACCGGGGTGCTTTCGAAGATGGGCGTTTATGGTTTCGTGCGTCTGTTGCTTCCGTTTTTCCCTAACCAAATCAAAATCATCGGCCCGTGGCTGCTTGCGCTCGCGGTCTGCTCGATCGTCTTCGCGTCACTGGCAGCGTGGGCTCAACGCGACCTCAAGCGGATGGTCGCCTACCTGTCGATCAACCATCTCGGCTACTGCATGCTCGGTCTGTTCGCTGTAACTGCTTCGCCTGTCGTCGCCGCTAAGATCGACATGCAAGCGGCGTTGAGTGGCGTGTTCATGCAAATTTTCAATCATGGGATCACCGCGGCGGCGCTGTTCTATTACGTCGGTTTGCTCGAACAACGGCGCGGTTTGCGTGGAATCGATAATTTCGGCGGACTAATGCAGCGCACGCCATTGCTGTGCGGTTGGATGAGCGTCGCGATGTTTTCATCGCTCGGCCTGCCCGGGCTCAACGGATTTATCGGCGAGTTTCTGATCTTTAAAGGTTCATTCGCGATCGCGGCGTCATTTACGGCCGTTGCCGTAATTGGTTTGTTCGTTACGGCCATCGTGTTCGCGCGCGCGATGCAAGCGCTCTTCAGCGGCTCGCTGGCCGAGAGCTGCAGCGCATTTCCCGATCTGTTTCGCAGCGAAAAGCTCGTCATCGTCCCTGTCACGCTCCTCATGTTCGCCATCGGCATCGCGCCGCAATTCATCTTCAACATCTTCAACACAACCGTCGTTCAAATGACGCGATTATTTGCCTGAGCTCACGGAATGAAGAAAGGAATCATTCCAGTTCAGCGGGTGGCGCAGGCGATTCGTTTCGTGCGTGGAGAAAGGATCTTTCTCGATTTCGACCTGGCGCGACTTTACGGTGTTACCACCGGCAACCTAAACAAAGCCGTCAGGCGCAACCGCGAGCGGTTTCCAACGGACTTCATGTTTCAACTCGCCGCCGAGGAGACAAAACGGCGGGGCGGACGGCGCCATTTCCCCTACGCTTTCATCGAGCAGGGCGTCGCCATGTTGTCGAGCGTGGATCGGGTAGCGCACGCGTCTCGCGTGTGGGTTTCGGCGTCTCGCCGAAACAAAATCCCGATCAGATATCTCTCGGGGTTGTGCCGCCTACAAAGTTCGCAATGGCGGGACACCATTGCCGGCGCGCGAGACGCGTGCGCTACCCTCCCATGATCGCTTGGACGATTTACATCACATTTGCGGGAGCGGTTGTGCTCCTTTTTATGCCGCACGCGTTTTCGCGCTGGATTGCGTTAGTCACGACAGTTGCGGGTTTCGTCGTGAGCCTCATCGCGTTCTTCCAGATGTCGATTGTCGATCTTGCGCACTTCAACACAATCGTGCGCGTGGCGTGGGTACCAATGCTTGGCATGAACTACCATCTCGCCGTCGATGGGATCAGCCTGACGATGGCGCTCGTCACTGGTCTCGTCGCCATCGCCTCGGTCCTTTTCTCGTGGGACGTTGATCATCGACCTAACGAATTCTTCTTCTGGCTGTTGCTCGTAGTCGGCGGCTCGTATGGCGTTTTTCTCAGCGCCGATCTGTTTTTGCTCTTCCTGTTCTATGAACTCGTGATCGTCCCGAAATATTTCCTCATCGCGATCTGGGGATCGACAAATAAGGAATACGGCGCGATGAAGTTGACGCTCTATTCCTTCTTCGGCGGCGCGCTGGTCTTCATTGGAATCATCGCTGCGTATGTCACCGCTGGATCGTTGGACCTGAATCAACTCGCAGAGTTCCAATTCGCACCGCAACTTCAATCGTGGGCCTTCCCGATGTTGTTCATCGGGTTCGCCGTGCTTGCGGGCATCTGGCCATTGCACACTTGGGCGCCGACCGGTCACGTCGCCGCGCCCACCGCTGGTTCAATGTTGCTCGCCGGCATCGTTATGAAATTGGGCTCTTACGCCGGGCTCCGCGTCGCGATGAATCTTTTCCCGCAAGGCTTCCAAATTTGGCGCGGCTGGATGGCTGTCTTCGCGGTAATCGGAATCGTTTACGCGGCAGCGGTGGCGCTGCGCCAACGCGACCTGAAATTCGTCATCGGCTATTCGAGCGTGAGCCACATGGGCTTTGTGCTGCTCGGCTTGGCCGCGGCCAACGCGCTCGGCGTCTCGGGAGCGGTGCTGCAAATGTTTTCGCACGGCGTGATTGGCGCACTGCTCTTCGCCGTGGCTGGACGCATGGTCTATCGACGCACGCACACACGCGACCTCGATGCCCTCTCGGGGATGGGACTCAACCAAGCACTACCATTCGCCGCGTTTTCCTTTGTGATTGCGTCGGCCGCATCCATGGGAATCCCCGGATTCAGCGGGTTCGCCGCCGAAATCACGATCCTGATCGGCTCGTGGAAAACTTATCCGGTCGCGGTGTGGATCACCGGCGCCGGAATGGTGCTCGTAGCCGCGTTCACCCTGCGCGCGGTCAAACAATCGTTCTTCGGCGAACGTAGCGCTTTAGGTGGATCGACCGCTTCGCCGGGCGATGCTAAATCCTACTCGGCTTCGCCGACATTTGTAACATCGAGCGCGGAGCGCTCGATCCACCCGCCCGATCTTGCCCCAGTCACGCTCGCGGAAAAATTCGGAGCTTGTCTCCTTATGTTCGCAACGCTCGCGGTCGGACTTTATCCCAAACTGCTGCTCGATCGCATCATGCCCGCGGTTGAAACGATGAGATTTCTCTCGAAATGAAAACACGAGCCGGATCGGGTAGCGACACGCGTCCCGCGTGCTGCTTTTGGCATCTCGCCAAGACAAACTTGGATTGGCACTTTCATAATAAAGTCGGCGATCGCTGGGACGCAGTCGCCAACACGTGAGACGCATGCTCTACCCGTATGAATTACCTTGAACTCGTTAGGCTCGCATCGCCCGAGATCGTGGTCGTTGTAACAGCGCTTGCCGTCCTCGCGATTGGTCTCGCGAGCACGCGCGCATCTGGCATTTGTTCCTTCGTCGCCGCTCTCGGACTTGCGCTCGCAATTGGCGCAGCGCTGATGTTGCCGCGAAATGCAACGCTCTTTCACGGGATGCTCGTGATCTCGCCGCTGAACTCGCTGTTCAAAATCATCTGCCTCGCGCTCGCGTTTTTTACGGTTTTGCTGGCGCACGCGAAGAATTCTTTGCGCAATCACGGCGAGTATCTCGCCATCATTCTACTCGCAACAATCGGGCTGATGCTGCTCGTCGGCAGCGAAGAGTTGCTCATGATCTTCATCGGCTTGGAGCTCACCGGTCTCTCGCTTTATGTCATGGCCGCGTTCGACAAAACCGATGTGCGCTCCGCCGAAGCGGGTCTGAAATATTTCTTGTTCGGCAGCACAGCGAGCGCGTTCACGCTTTTTGGAATCAGTTTCATTTACGGCATGTCGGGAACAACCGGTCTCGCCGCGGTCGGACAAAAGCTTGCGACGCAATCCATCCAACCGCTCCTCTTCGTGGGCATCGTCATGACTCTCGTCGGGTTCGCCTTCAAAATCGCCGCTGCACCATTCCATCTTTGGGCGCCCGACGCTTACCAAGGCGCGCCTGTGCCTTCCGCGGCGTTCATCGCGTCGGGGTCGAAGGTGGCGTCGTTCGTCGTCCTCGGAAAAATCGTGCTTGTCGGCTTCGGTCCGGTGCACGGCAGTGCCGCATGGCACGCCATGACCGCCGGTTGGGCGCCGGTGCTTGCCGTCCTCGCCGCATTGTCAATCGTCATTGGCAATCTCGTCGCACTTGCTCAGTCGAATGTCCGCCGTTTGCTTGCCTATTCCGCCGTCGCCCACGCCGGCTACACACTTCTTGGACTCGTCGCCGGCGGGCGCGATGGATTCAGTGCGACGTTGTTTTACACGACCGTTTACGCATTCACGCTGGTCGGCGCATTCGGCGTCGTCGCGTTGGTGCGACGCGAAACCGGTGGCGACGATTTACAGAACTTTGCCGGACTCTGGTCGCGTTCACCATTGCTCGCCGGGTGCATGTCGATCTTCATGCTGTCGCTGGCCGGCTTACCGCCGCTCGCTGGATTTTTCGGAAAGTTTTACCTGTTCAGCGTCGCGTTGCGCGCCGGTGCAAATCATGGCCTGCTCTGGCTCGTCGCGCTGGCGCTCTTCGGCAGCCTCGTCTCGCTCTATTATTACCTGATAGTGCTCAAAGTGATTTTTACGGATCAATCCGGTGACGCTGCTACATCCATTGCTGCGAGATTAGGCAGCGATATCGAGCTTCTGCAACGAATCACCTTGAGCGTGCTCGCAATAGTGGTTCTCTTGCTCGGCATAATGCCGGGAATCCTGTTAACGCAGATCGCCGTTTCGTTGTAACGGGCGCATCTCCAATCTGGCACGTGGTTCTTCTCACAAATAACGCGCGACGTTTAAGTCCAATCCGAAACCAAAAGAAAAGCCATAATGAAAACCGCACTGACAAACCAACCCGCCGCCAGAAGCGGCACCTTCGCAATCGGGGGAGATCTTCTCGTCCATCGGCTCGGCTTTGGCGCGATGCGACTCACCGGAAAAGGTATTTGGGGTGAGCCACCCGACCTCCAGGAATGCATCGCGGTGCTGGGGCGCGCTGTGGAACTCGGTATCACGCTCATCGACACGGCGGACTCGTACGGCCCGAAAGTCTCCGAGCGCCTTATTGCCGAGGCGCTTCACCCGTATCCGAATGATCTCGTCATTGCCACAAAGGCCGGTTTCCAGCGACCCGGTCCCGACAAATGGGTGGAAGACGGCCGGCCCGAACATCTTCGCGCCGCTTGCGAAGGAAGTCTCCACCGGCTCAAACTGGAACGAATCGACCTCTTTCAACTCCATCGAATCGATCCCAAGGTGGCGCTTGAGGATCAGATCGGTGCGCTGCTCGATCTCCAGCGCGAAGGCAAAATCTGCCACATCGGATTATCGGAAGTAACAGTCGGGCAGATCGAGGCGGTTCGCCGCATGGCGCCCGTGGCTTCCGTGCAAAACCGATACAACCTGGCCGATAGAAACTCCGAGGACGTGCTGGACTATTGCACGCGGGAAAACATCGGTTTCATCCCCTGGTTTCCCCTCGCGACCGGCGACTTGGCGAAGTGTGGCAGCCTGCTGGCGCGCGCCGCCGCGAAGCTTGATGCGCGGCCGGCACAGGTCGCGCTGGCGTGGCTGCTGCGGAAATCACCAGTAATGCTCCCTATCCCCGGGACGTCCAATGTGAAGCACCTTGAGGAGAACACCGCTGCGGCACTTCTCGATCTCGACGATTCGATCATGGGTGAGTTGGAACGGCAGCCGGCGGCTGACGAAACGCAATAACTCCGAAGACCTGCTCCAATGGTCAACGCGTCCGTTCTATCTCCAAAGAGGGAGTACGCAATTCACAACAGCGATTATCGCTCCTGCGTCGTTGAAGTTCGGGCAGGCTCAAGTTTGTCGAGCCTATTCTTAATGAACGGAAGATCCTGTACGTCGAAAAATGTGACGTAGAGCATGTAACCGATAATCAACATGGCGCAGCTCGTCTGGATGACCTCGAGCACACGCATGTTCACCGGTTTGCGACGTACCGACTCGATGATCGCCAGCACAATGTGACCGCCATCGAGCACAGGGATCGGCAGCATGTTCAGAATCGCGAGGTTCACGTTCAAGATCACGCTAAACCAGAGCGCGAGCTGCCAGCCACGCTCACTTTGAAACAGCAAATAATAAATGCGCCCGATACCGACTGGACCGCTCAAATGTTGCAACTTCACGTCCGACTTCGGCGACGCAACCGCGCCAATTGTCTTCAGGGTGCTGGTTACGCTGTTGTAGATCTGTTCGATCGGATCTGGATGCGACATCGACACTATTCCGGTCGTATCCCATTGAATCCCGATGCGCGGTTTCATTTCGCCCTCCGTCGGCAAAAGCGTCGGTTTTACAGGGATGTCGAACCTTGCTCCGCCTCGCTCAACATGAAGAACGAGCTGATCGTTGGGATGCTTGCTGATATATTCAAGCAGCCCGATTGGATTGTAGATTGGCGTCTGGTTGAATCCGCGAATGATATCGTGCGGTCGCAATCCAGCCGCCGCTGCGGGCGTGTTCGGCTCTACTTTGTCGATGATCGCTGTCTCCGCCGGGAAGATGAGTAGCTGACGTACGCTCTTTCTGCGCCATCCACGCGTCTCGGCCTTGTACGGTTCTACCCAGACCGTGCGCACGCTACCATCGCGCTGGAATTTCAC